>DASWRR010000576.1:0-4895 GCA_036403055.1 Ilumatobacteraceae bacterium
GCCGCGACGACGGGATCCTTCGCATCGGAGTGCTGACGCCGCAGAACAGTGCCAACGCCGACATCGGGCAAGCGATCCAATCCGGCGTCGAGCTGGCGATCGGCAGGATCAACGCGGCCGGCGGCTACAACGGCCAACCGGTGCAGCTCATCCCCGTCGACGAAGATGCAGCGGGCATCGGCCCGGACCCCGCGATCACGACGCTGCTCGACGACGGTGTCGACGCGATCGTCGGTCCGGCCTCTTCGACCAACGCGCTCTCGGGCCTCGGCGAGATCGTCGACGCGGGTGTCGTGGCGTGCTCGCCCACCGCGTCGGCAAGCCTCCTCGACGAGTTCCCCGATGGCAGTCTGTTCTTCCGGACGATCCCGTCTGATTCGTTGCAGGCGGTCGCGATCGCGGACGAGGTCGACCAGTCAGGAGCGAGCCGAACAACGCTCGCCTACATCGACGACGAGTACGGGCAGGCATTCGCCGACTCGGTCGAGAGCTCGTTGACGTCGAAGGGGATTCAGGCAGTCAAGCTGGTTCCTTTCTCGGCGAACAACGCGTCGATCGAAGCGGCAGCGAAAAGCGTCGCGGCGACCGCCGTGAACGTGGTCGTCGTGCTCGGCGACGCGACGGCCGGACGAGTGATGCTGGAAGCGATCGACGGCAAGGAGCCCGGCGCCAAACCTCACTACATCATCAACGACGCCATGCGCCGCCCGGCGGCGTCTGCTGAACCGTTCGGGGCCTCGTTGGCGCCTCGTGTCATCGGCGTGTCGCCGCTCGCATACAGCGCCGACCCTCAGTTCCTTGCCGAGGTCGGTGCGACTCCCGACGACCCGGGTCCGTACGCCGCAAACGCTTACGACTGCGTCAACCTGATCGCGCTCGGCGCGATGGCCAGCGCTTCGACGCAACCCGCAGCAATCGCGAGTCAGATCCCGGCGGTCAGCGCCAGCGGTTCACCGTGCATGGACTTCGCCCAGTGCGTCACCGACATGAAGGCCGGCAGCAACATCAACTACGACGGGCCTGGTGGGCGCTTGACCGTCGGCAGCAACGGTGACCTTTCCGAAGCGGTGTTCGAGGTGTTCGGATTCGACGGATCCGGTCGCGACGTCAAGGTCAACACCGTCGCCGCGTCGGGCTAGTTCCCACCGCTCACAAGGCGGCCATCAGCTCCTCGACCGGCGTCACCATGCCGGTGTAGAACGGCCCGAACTCCGCGTAGACAGCAGACGCCTCGTCGAACCTCATCGTGTACACCACTTCCTTGAGGTCATCGGGGTGCACGCCGAAGAGCGTGACGCCCCACTCGTAGTCGTCGAGACCCGCTGATCCCGTGATGTACTGCGCGATCCGGCCGGCATACTTGCGACCGCTCGTACCGTGCTCGTGCATCAGCTCGGCGCGTCGCTCGTACGACAACGTGAACCAGTTGGCGTCGGCGCCGCGCCGCTTGCTCATCGGATAGAAGCACCATGCGGGCATGGCGTAGTCGACGTGATTCGGCGGAATCGTCGGGTACAGGCGAGGGCGCTTCATCTCGTCGGGCATCTGTGCCGCATACTCACTGACCTCGCTGAGGCTGACGTACGAATCGACGACATCGAGGCCGGCATGTTGGACCGCGGTCTGCAACGTGCGGAGCTCGCGAAGGTTCTCGTGAACCGCCATCACCGCGACGTCGCACTTGTGGCCGAGCATCGCGACGGTCACGACCTGACATCCCGCGCTCTCCGCCGACTTGACCGCGCCGACCGCAGCCTCCGCATCGAACATCGGTGTCGGCTTGCAGAACAGATGCAACACACCGACGCCCGTCGAGGGGGAAACAGGTTCGCTCTTCATGGCTCAAGACTACGGCTGCATTCGCTCCGGCGCGTAGACATTGAGACGTTCGCCGCGGACGAAACCGGCAAGCACGAGACCAGCACGCCGCGCCGTTTGCACGGCCAACGCCGTGGGCGCGCTGACCGCGATCAACGTGCTGAATCCGCCGGCCCACGCCTTCTGCACGAGCTCGAAACTTGCCCGGCCACTGACGAACAGGCCGAGACCGATCGCCGGTAGTCGACCGTCCAGCAACATGCGCCCGATCACCTTGTCGACCGCGTTGTGGCGACCGACGTCTTCACGTGTGATCAGCACCTCGCCTGCAGGCGTGAACGCCGCGGCGGCATGCACCGCGCCCGTCGTCGAGAAGAGACCCTGACCGTCGAGCACCGCCGACGGAACGCCGGTCAAGACGTCGAAGCCGATCCGCGGCGTGGAGGGCAGCGGCAGCAAGCGATCACACAGGGCTTCGATCGCGTCGTTGCCACACAGCCCACAACTGCTGGTCGTGGTGCCGAGCCGCGGCGTCGGCACCGGCGCCTTGCCGCCGGTCTCCACCGTGACGACGTTGAACTCGGTCTCGCTCGCAGCGCCGTCGGCACAGTAGCGAACACCCTTGACGCGAGCGCCTGCGAGCAGGCCGTCGCTGAAGCAGAACCCAGCGGCGAGCTCATAGTCGTTGCCGGGTGTGCGCATGGTGGTGCTGACGATGTTGCCGTCGAGTTGGATGGTCATCGGCTCTTCGACGATGAGATCGTCGGGGCGGCGGCGGAGCGCGCCCGCTTCGTAGACGGTGACGAGCATCGACTCACTGCGACGACGAGCCATTCCACACGAAGGTACCCGACAATCTCTCGATGTGGGATGTGGAACCGCATATGGTTCGCACATGGAACCGCGCAACAACGGTCGGATCATGGTGGCGGAACTGGTCGGCACGCTGGTGCTGATGCTCGGTGGTCCGGGAGTCGCGATCCTCTTGCCGACGCTCGGGCTGCTGCCGAACGGCGACGCGACCGTCGGCGCCGGCCTGCTCAGGCTGCTCATCGTCGCCCTCGGGTTCGGCTTCTCGTTGATGATCATGATGTACGTGATCGGGCCGATCTCGGGGTGCCACATCAACCCGGCAGTCACACTCGGGATGCTGCTGGCGCGCAAGGTCGACATGACGCAAGCGGTGTACTCGTGGATCGGGCAAGTCGTGGGGGCGCTCGCCGGCGGGGCGATCATCTACGGAATCGCCAGCGGCCGCGACGGATTCGAACGTGGTTCGTTCGACGCGAACTTGTGGTCGGGCAGGTTCTACGGCCTCGGCTCGACCATCGTCGTCGAGGTGCTGCTGACGGCGTTGCTCGTGATGGTGATGTTGTTCATCAGGACCAAGACGTTCGCTGTCGGAATCGGCGGGATCGTCGCGGGGGGCACTCTCGCGCTGATCCATCTGATCTCGCGTCCCGTCGACAACACCTCGGTCAACCCGGCGCGCAGCCTGGGGACTGCGGTGTTCGCCGAGTCACACTCGCATGCGTTGCAGCAACTCTGGGCCTTCATCATCTTTCCGATGATCGGCGCGGTCGTCGGCGTGATCGTCTGGTTGATGTTGGACGAAACGCGCCTCGAGGACACCGACCTCGTCGAACTGCCGGGCGCGTCCGAGCTCCGCGATGTCTTGGGCAACCTGTCGCGAGACGTCAACAAGCTCGGTGACTGATCTCGTCACGGGTCGCTAGCTGAGGAGCGCGAGAAGGTCGGCTCGACGCTTCGGGCCGAGCGCGGGCTCCGGCGGGCGATTGTCGCGGTCCTGCCACACCGTGAGCACTCGTGCGCCGACGTCGGGATCCTTGATCATCGCGTCAGGCGCGGTGAGCAGGTTGAGTGAACGGAAGAACGCACGCAACACGACTGCGTCACGTCGTAGCGCCGGGAGGAGACCGTCGCGGAACACGGCGCGCATGAAGCTGCGTTGATCGTTCGGATCGCCGTCGGGATCGTCACCGGCGAGGAGCGCTGCCGAGACACGGCGCGCCTCGGCGTCCTGCTCGACACTCGCGCGATACCACGGATAGATCTCGGCACGCAGCGCTGCGTCGTACGCCAGCAACATCGCCTCGAGATCGTGCGGGTGCTCGTCCATCGCCGCGACCATCAGATGCGCTCCCCAGAACGCAGTCGAGCAACCCCGCCCGTAGAGCGGGTTGGTGCACAGCACGGCGTCGCCGACGGGAACGAACCCGGTCGCAACGGGCCGGCCGTCGACGACGTATTCACGCCAACGGTTGATGAGACCCGCCATCACGTGCACCGTCTCGGTGATCGGCACGGCGCGGCCATCGAGCCACGGCGCGGTGGCCACCAGTTGGCGAGCGCATGCGTCGAACACGTCGGGATCGGTCAACTCCTTGCGCAACTCCTGATCGCCGGTGGGCGTTGCGAGCGTCACCGAAAACGTGCGGTTGTCACCGACGAAGACGCCGTACTTGAGGTAGCCGAGATCGCCACCGATCGGGCCGGTGCGCGGCGGATAGCCGAAGCCGTCGGCGAGGCGGTAGAACCGGCTGAAGTACACGATCCCGGTGTCGTCGACGTGCTCCTCGATCGGCGCGCAGCCGACCTCGTGCAGCCAGTCCGGCAAAGTGCTGCGACGACCGGCCGCGACGACCACGAGGTCGCTGCAGAACTGACCGCCACCGGCCAGGCGGACACCGCCGATCCTCGGTATTGCACCCTCGACCGTCGGCGCGGCCACCAAACCGTCCACCGCCACACCGGTCCGTAACTGCACTCGACCCTCGGCCATCGCCGCGCGGCGCAACACCCACTCGAACGTGGTCCGCCTGCAGGCGAGCATCGTCAGCTCGTCGTCCGACTCCTCGCGCTCGAAGTCGACCATCGTCGCGGGAAGGTCGTCGCCGAACCTCATCTCGGTCGCACCCTCGTCCAACAGCTGCCGGTACACATCCGGATAGTCGACCTTCAGGACGCTGACCAGTCGGGCGAGAAAGGCATGGCTGTGACGAACCTGCGGAGCGCCCCGCCGATCCCAGTCGAACGCCTCGTCGGCGGAATGCGGC
>DASWRR010000577.1:0-2392 GCA_036403055.1 Ilumatobacteraceae bacterium
CGGTGGGATCACCGAGAACGACATCAGCCTGGCCTCGACCACCAACGCCACGCTGATCGGCTTCAACGTCAGGCCGGACCGCAAGGCTCGTGACCTGGCCGAGGCCGAGCACGTCGAGGTGCGCACCTACGAGATCATCTACAAGCTGCTCGAAGACATCGAGAAGGCGATGGTCGGCATGCTCGCACCCGAGTTCGAAGAAGTCGTCACGGGTGAAGCCGAGGTCCGCGAGATCTTCCGTGTTCCTAGGATCGGCGCGATCGCCGGCTGCCTCGTTCGCAGCGGGCAGATCACTCGTGGATCGAAGGTCCGCTTCCTTCGGGACGGCACCATCATCTGGAAGGGCGCGATCCAGTCGCTCAAGCGCTTCAAGGAAGACGCCCGCGAAGTCCGCGAAGGCTTCGAGTGCGGTATCGGTCTCAGCGACTTCCAGGACCTCAAGCCCGGCGACCTCATCGAGACCTTCGAAGAGCGAGAAGTCGCCCGCGTCTGAGCCGTACGAGTGTTTGCCGCGCATAACGGTGCGCGCCAAACACTCCTTCGAACCCGGCCGGTAGCCTCGGGTCATGGCCGATCTCGAGTTCTTCTTCGATCCGGTGTGCCCGTGGGCGTGGATCACTTCCCGTTGGGTCACCGAGGTCAAGCAGTTGCGGACGTACGAGGTCCAATGGCGGTTCATCTGCCTGAAGATGATCAACGAGAACCGCACGGACGACTGGTACACGCCCGAATATCGCGCCGGTCACATGGCCGGCTTGTACGGTCTTCGCGTCGCCGACGAGGTGCGCATCCAGCACGGCAACGACAAGGTCGGCGAGTTGTACACGGCGCTGGGCGAGCTCATTCACCAAGGTGGCCGGCGCCTCGAGATCTTCGAAGATCCGGTCAACGTCTTGCAGGGTGTCCTGAAGACCGCCGACCTGCCATCGGAGCTTGCCGATGCCGCACTCGACGAGTCGCATGACCCGTACATCCGAGCCGAGACGGACCTCGCGTTCGAGAGGACGGGCAGGGACGTCGGCACGCCGATCATCACGTTCCGCCCGGGGCAGCCTGATGAGGCCAGCTTCTTCGGACCCGTCATCTCGTCGATCCCACGCGGCGACGCAGCACTCAAGTTGTGGGACGCGATCGAGATCGTGGCGACCACCAGCGGGATGGCCGAGCTCAAGCGCTCGAACCGGTCGAAGCCAGTCTTCGACTGACCCCTTAAGCTTGCCCTCATGAACGGGCAGAGGAGGCTCCTATGAGCAGGCCGCGACGCGCTGCTGCGCCGTCCCAACACCGCTACCCACGTACCGCTCGGCTCAACGAGTCCCTGCGCGAGGTGATCGCCGAGGCGTTGACGCGGATCGACGACGAGCGGCTCGAGATGGTGACCATCACCTCGATCGACGTCGACTCCGAGATGAACCGCGCGATCGTCTACTTCGATTCGCTCTTGGGTGAGGAGGGCGATGCCGACATCCTGGCCGCGCTGGCCAGTCACCGCGTCCGGCTGCAATCGTCGGTCGGTCGAGAAGTTCGTGCCAAGAAGACGCCGATCCTTTCGTTCAAGCCGGACGAGACCATTCGGGCCGCGGAACGCATCGAGCGGATCCTGCACGACAAGGCGACGATGCCCGAACGTGCGCCGAACGAGGGCATGGACGGCGCGGACGGAGTCGCCGAGACGCCGGCAAATGGCGCGACGTAGGCCGCCGACGCAACACGGTCTGGCGGTCGTCGACAAGCCGGCCGGCGTTACGAGTCACGACGTCGTCGGCATGGTTCGCAAGCGATTCGACGAACGCCAGGTCGGGCATGCCGGAACGCTCGACCCCGACGCAACCGGCATCCTCCTGGTCGGTGTTGGCAAGGCGACGCGCCTGCTTCGGTTCCTCACCGCGCTCGGCAAGACGTACACCGCCGACGTGGTGCTCGGTACGTCGACATCGACGCTCGACGCCGCCGGCGAGGTGACGGCGACGTACGACATGTCGTCGGTGACCGTTGAGATGGCGAGGTCGATGGCAGCCGAGCACCTCACGGGCCCGATCATGCAGGTGCCACCCATGGTCAGCGCACTGCACGTCGACGGTCGGCGATTGCACGAGCTCGCGAGGGAGGGGATCGTGGTCGAGCGCGAGCCGCGGCCGGTCACGGTGCACTCGTTCCACGTCGCCGGCACCGACGATCCGACCGTGCTGAGGATCGAGGTCAGGTGCTCGGCGGGCACGTACATCCGCTCGCTGGCGGATGACCTCGGCCGACTGCTCGGTGGCGGAGCTCACCTCACGAACCTGCGTCGAACTGCGGTCGGCAGCTTCGGCGAGCTCGAGGCCCGAACGCCGGACCAGTGTGAGCTGCTCGCCCCCGTCGACGCGCTGCGCGACTATCCGCGTGTCACGGT
>DASWRR010000578.1:0-7504 GCA_036403055.1 Ilumatobacteraceae bacterium
AGCTCGGGAAGGCCGGGGGTGGGCGTGTACTTGTGGTTCTTCGGGTCGCGGGCCGCCTCTGCCGCGGCCTCGACGATGTGCGCCGGAGTCGGGAAGTCGGGCTCGCCGGCACCGAACCCGATCACGTTCTCACCCTTCGCCTTCAACGCCTTGGCTTTGGCGTCGACCGCGAGCGTTGCGGATTCGGCGATGGCGGCGAGGCGTGCTGACGTACGGTTCACGGATGAGCCCTTCGGTGGAGATTCGCAGGAGATTGTAGTTGCACGCCCTCGACCGAGCCCGCCGACATTTCGGCGCAGCTCCGTTGGCCCTGCGGTGCCGACGGGCGAGACTGGGCGGGTGACGACGACGCCCACCATGCTCGACATCCCACGCTCGATGCTGCCGAGCGATGGACGATTCGGTTGTGGACCGTCGAAGATCCGCCCCGAGCAGGCGTTCGCACTCGCCAAGGCCAACAGCAACCTGTTGGGCAGTTCGCACCGGCAGCCGCCCGTCAAGAACCTCGTGGGCAACGTGCGCAGCGGCCTCACCGAACTGTTCTCGCTGCCGGACGGATGGGAGATCGTGCTCGGCAACGGCGGGTCGACGACGTTCTGGGACATCGCCACGTTCGGGTTGATCTCCCAGGCAAGCCAGCACTACGTGTTCGGCGAGTTCTCGGCGAAGTTCGCGGAGGCAGCAGCGAGCGCGCCGCATGTCGGCGACCCGATCATCATCCGAAGTGCGGCGGGTAGCCATCCGCCGATCGGATCGGTGGCGGAAGGCGTCGACGTCGTGGCATTGACGCACAACGAGACGTCGACCGGCGTGTCGATGGATCTGCGGCGCCCGGCAGGATCTGCGTTGGTCGTCGTCGATGCGACGTCGGGTGCCGGCGGGCTGGCATGGTCGCCGGCCGAAGTCGACGTGTACTACTTCGCGCCGCAGAAGTGCTTCTCCAGCGAAGGTGGACTGTGGCTGGCCGCATGCTCCCCAGCGGCGCTCGAACGCATCGCCACGATTGCCGCGTCCGGGCGTTGGACACCGGCGTCGCTCGATCTCAAGATCGCCCTGGACAACTCCGTCCTGAACCAGACGTACAACACGCCGGCCATCGGAACGCTGGTGCTGCTCCACGAACAACTCGAATGGATGCTCGACCACGGCGGCCTGGAGTGGTGCGTCGATCGCTGCCGCACCTCGGCGACGCACCTCTACGACTGGGCCAACGCGTGCTCGTACGCGACGCCGTTCGTCAAGGAGCGCGACGAGCGCTCGAACGTCGTCGGCACGATCGACCTCGATGGATCGGTGCGAGCGGACGACGTGTGCGCGGCGCTGCGCGCCAACGGAATCGTCGACACCGAGAGCTATCGCAAGCTCGGCCGCAACCAACTGCGCATCGGTATGTTTCCGTCGGTGGAGCCTGACGATGTTGCCCTTCTCACCGGATGCATCGACTACGTCGTGGAGGCGCTCGCGGGGTGAACGTCGCCGATGTGCTGTCGACCCACTTCGAAGGAGTGGCTCCCCTCAACAGGCCGATCATGGTGCTTGCACTTCGAGGGTGGTTCGACATCGCCGAGGTGGCGACGACCGCGATCAACGAGTTGCTCGTCGATCGCGTTGCGCCGGTGGTTGCCTCGATCGACCCGGATCCCTTCTTCGACTTCACGCAGGAGCGACCGCTCGTCGAGCTCGACCAGGACGAGGTCAGGCACATCCACTGGCCGGAGAACGAGTTCCGGTTCGCCCGCTTCTCCGGCGCGCCGCACGACCTCGTCGTGCTCGCAGGGGTCGAGCCGCACTTGCGCTACGCGACGTTCGCCGACAGCGTGCTCGAGGTGGCCACCCTGTCGAAATGCGAGGTCGTCGTCACCGTTGGAGCCGTCGCCGACACGATCCCGCACACGCGCCCGCCGACCGTCGTCGGCAGCACGACGAACCGCAGCCTGCTCGACGCTCTCGCGTTGTCGCTGCCGCGATACCAAGGAATCACCGGGCTCGTCGGCGTACTGCAGGAGCGTCTCGACCGCGCCGGAATCCCGGCGATCTCGCTCCGCGTCGGCGTGCCGCACTACCTCGGCAATGCTCAGCACCCGCAGTCGTCGATCGCGTTGTTGCAACATCTTCATCACGTTCTCGGCGTCCCCGTGCAGACCGCCCGGCTTGCGGCGGATGCGGCGCGCCGGCGCGTGCTGCACGACGAAGCGGTCGCCGAGGACGACCAGGCGAGTGCGTACGTTGCGATGCTCGAGCGTGAGTACGACCAGCACTCCGAAGCGGCGATCCCGTCGGCTGACGATCTCGCTGCGGACTTCGAGCGGTTCCTTCGCGATCAACGCGACGACGACAGCTGAAGCCGTCAGCCGGAAAGACGGCCCGCGATGCATCATCGATTGGGAAGCGTCCGCTCGTCGTCTCCTCGGGTACCTGGATTCCCTCGTCGCCTAGCCAGTACATTGCGGCCGATGCGCATCGTGACCAGCCATTTCATCAGCCTCGACGGTGTTGTGCAAGCGCCTGGCGGGGCGGAGGAAGACACTGATGGCGGCTTCGCTCACGGTGGCTGGTCGATGCCCTACTTCGACACAGCAACGATGGGCGCGGCGGACCTCATGAACAGCATCCCGAAGTACGTCGCATCACGAACGCTGAGCCAGGACGACCTCTTCTGGACGAACTCGACGTTGCTCGGACCCGACGACGCTCCGGACGACGGCCGATGGCGCCCAATGGAACTCGCGTCATCGACAACGAGCAACACGGGCGTATTGGTCTGCAAGTACCGCTACCTGCGGCCGTAGGGGCGGTTACGCCTTCGCGGCGCGGAACCCGGCTTCGAGGTCGGCGATGATGTCCGCGATCGATTCGAGCCCGACGCTGAGCCGCACGAGACCCGGGTAGACGCCGGTCGATGCCTGCTCCTCCTCGGTCAACTGGCTGTGCGTGGTCGTCGCTGGTTGGATCACGAGGCTGCGGACGTCACCGATGTTCGCGACGTGGCTGTGCAGCTCGAGCGCCTCGACGAATCGAGTTCCGGCGTCTCGTCCGCCTTTGATGATGAACGAGATGATCGACCCGTACCCCTTGTCGCGGCCGTACTTCTTCGCTCGCTCGTACCACTTGCTCGACGGCAGGCCGGCCCAGATCACGCTCTCGACCTCGTCGCGACCTTGCAGGAACTCGGCGACCTTCGCGGCGTTCTCGAAGTGACGTTCCATCCGCAAGCTCAGCGTCTCGAGACCCTGGAGGAACAGGAAGCAGTTGAACGGCGACACGGCAGCACCGGTGTCGCGCAGTCCTTGAACGCGGGCTTTCAAGATGAAGGCGCCGTGGCCGAGCGCCGGCCAGTAGGGCAACCCGTGGTAGCTCGGATCGGGTTCGGTGAAGTTCGCGAACTTGCCGTTGCCGAAGTCGAACGTCCCGCCGTCGGTGATGGAGCCACCGATGGAGTTGCCGTGTCCGCCGATGAACTTGGTCAGCGAGTGCACCACGATGTCCGCGCCCCATTCGAGCGGACGGATGAGGTACGGCGTCGGCACGGTGTTGTCGACGATGAGCGGCACCCCGGCCTCGTGCGCCACCTTGGACACGCCTTCGATGTCGAAGATGTCGTTCTTCGGGTTCGACAGCACCTCGCCGAAAAACAGTTTGGTGTTCGGCTGCACCGCAGCGCGCCACTGCTCGAGATCGTCCGGGTCCTCGACGAACGTCACCTCGATGCCGTGCTTCGGAAGTGTGTAGTGCAGCAAGTTGTACGTGCCGCCGTACAGCGATGGCGAGGCGACGACGTGATCGCCGCTCTCTGCGATCGTCGTGATCGCGAGCATCTCGGCGGCCTGACCGGAGCTCACCACGAGCGTGCCCGGAATCCCGATTGCGGTCGTGCAGCCGCCTTCCAGGGCATTGAGACGCGCCTCGAGCGCGCCTTGTGTCGGGTTCATGATGCGGGTGTAGATGTTGCCGACCTCCGCGAGCGCGAAGAGGTTGGCAGCGTGCGCCGAATCGCGGAACTCATAGCTGGTCGTCTGGTAGATCGGCACCGCTCTCGCACCGGTCGTCGGGTCGGGATCTCCACCGACGTGGATCTGGCGTGTCTCGAAACCCCATGCGTCACTCATGGGGCACCACGCTACCGAGCCAAATCCCGACCAATCAAGTCGGATTTAGGAACCGGCGATCTCGCGGAGCTCGCGCTTGAGGAACTTGCCGGCGGGATTGCGCGGCAGCGGATCCGCCATGATCAGCACTCGCGAGGGGATCATGAACGCGGCGATCCTCGTCGAGAGAAACGCGCGCAGTTCTTCCGGTGTCAGCGTCGACCCCTCGACGAGGTGCACGGCGACGGCAACCTCTTCGCCGAGTCGTTCGTCGGGGATGCCGAACACCGCGGCTTCGTGAACAGCCGGATGCTCGTAGATCGCGGCTTCGACCTCAGCGCAGTAGACGTTCTCACCGCCACGCAGGATCATGTCCTTCAACCGGTCCTCGACGTAGATGTAGCCGTCATCGTCGACCCTGCCGATGTCGCCGCTGCGCAGCCAGCCATCGACGATCGTCTCCTCAGTGGCCTCTGGTTTCTTCCAGTAGCCGCGAATCAGCATCGGCCCGTTGAACCAGATCTCGCCGCGCTCCCCCGTCGGGACCGGACGGCCGTCTGGGTCGCGCACCTCGATGCGCATGATCGGCATCACGCGACCGGTCGATGTCGGGTGCGCGAGGTAGTCGGCGCCCGAGTTGCCCGGCCCGTACGCGTTCGTCTCCGTCATCCCGTAACCAAGGTTCGGAGTCCCGGACTTCACCGAGTCGGCAACGCGCTCGACCAAGGCCGGCGGCGCCGGTGCCCCGCCCCCGCCAACGCCGCGCAGGCTCGAGGTGTCGAACTCGGCGAAGCGCGGCGAGTTCACCAGATCCCAGCTCTGCGTCGGAACGCCGACGAAGTTCGTGACCCGCTCGCGCTCGATGAGCTCGAGCGCCTTCTCGGCGTTCCAGCGATACATCATGACGAGCTTCGACTTCGAGACGATGCAACTCAGCAGGACGGGGACGCACCCGGTCACGTGGAACAGCGGGACGATGAGGATGAACGAGAGCGGTGTCGGTTCTGCGGGTGGAGTTCCTGCCGGAAGCGCCGACGCGGCACGCATCGCATCGACCGCAGCGCGGCTGCCGAACGCCATGACCGACGACACGATCGCCCCGTTCGTCGACACGGCACCCTTTGGACGGCCGGTGGTCCCCGACGTGTACAGGATCGTTGCGTCGTCGTCCCAACCGACATCGACGGCGGGCATCGCCGCGCCCGGAACGACGATGTCGTTCCATTGGTCGACGTCGTCGGCACACGGTCGGTCGGCGCGCACCTGCAGCATCCGAACGCCCAACCGACGGCAGGCGTTGATGCCACGCTCGATGCGTTCGGTGTCGGCGATCAGCAACGTCGCGCCACTGTCTGCCAAGGCGTAGTCCATCTCGTCTTCGACCCACAGTGCGTTGAGCGAAACCGAGACGCCACCGATCGAGATGATCGCGAGCATCGACATCACCCACTCGGGATAGTTCCGCATCCCGATGGCAACTCGATCGCCCTTGCCGACGTGATATCGCTCGACGAGCGCGTTGGCCAGCGCGTCGACTCGGGCGAAGACGTCGGCGAACGACCAGCGCTCGTCCTCGTACACGATGAAGATGTCGTCGCCACCGCCGCGCGCGACATCGAACAGCCACCGCAGGTTCGGCGGCGCGTTCTTGAACCGCCGGTTACCGCGCTCGTCCTCGACGATCTCGAACGGCGACCCTGGCGCGGACACCCGCGCCACCGCGTCTTCCCACGTCAATGTCATCGATCCCCCATGGCGGACAAGATACGGACAGCGGTCGTCGAGCGACAAGCTCGTCCAACTTCAGCCGCCGCTGACGTCCGCGACCTTCTGGCGGCCGGCGCCGAGGAACGGCATCATGGCCCGAAGGCGGCCGCCGACCTCTTCGATCTGATGGACACGACCGGCCTCGCGCAGCGCGTTGAAGTTCGCCCTGCCGGACTCGCTCTCGGCGACCCACTCCTTGGCGAACTTGCCGGATTGGATCTCCTTCAGGATCTTCTTCATCTCGGCCTTCGTCTTGGCGTTGACGATCCTCGGGCCGCGCGTGACGTCGCCGTACTCGGCAGTGTCGCTGATCGAATAACGCATCCCGGCGATGCCTTCCTCGTACATCAGGTCGACGATGAGCTTGACCTCGTGCAGGCATTCGAAGTAGGCCATCTCAGGTTGATACCCGGCCTCCACGAGCGTGTCGAACCCGGCCTGCACCAACGACGTCAAGCCGCCGCACAGCACGACTTGCTCACCGAACAGGTCGGTCTCGGTCTCTTCGCTGAACGTCGTCTCGATCACTCCGGCGCGCGCCCCGCCGATCGCCTCGGCATAGCTGAGCGCCAATGCGTGGGCCTCGCCGGTCGCGTCCTGATCGACTGCGATGAGGCACGGCACGCCGCCGCCCTCGATGTACGTCCGGCGCACGAGATGGCCGGGACCCTTGGGTGCGATCATGATGACGTCGACGGTCTTCGGCGGCCGGATCCGCTTGAAGCGGATGTTGAACCCATGGGCGAACGCGATGGCCTTGCCCTTGCGCATGTGCGGCTTGATGAACTCCTCGTACGTCGCCTTCTGCTCGGTGTCCGGCATCGTCATCATGATGACGTCGGCCCACTTCGCCGCAGCGGCGATGTCCATGACTTCAAGCCCGGCGGCCTGCGCCTTCGACGCCGACTTGCTGCCTTCGCGAAGCCCGACGACGACCGGAACACCGGACTCCTTGAGGTTCAACGCATGCGCGTGGCCTTGCGAGCCGTAGCCGATGATCGCGACCTTTCGCCCTCGAATGATCGACGGATCGGCATCCGCCTCGTAGTACATCTTCGCGGCCATCAGCCAGCCTTTCCGTATTCGCTTTTCTTGGACTGGGAGTTCGCGGCACGCAGACGTGCTTCACGATCGAGCTTGGGAAGCGCAACCCGGCCGGTGCGCTGGAGCTCCACGATGCCATAACCGGACAGCAGTTCTTCAAAATCGTCGAGCTTGTCGGGATGACCGTCGAGGCTGATCGTGATCGCCTCGAGGCCGACCGCGAGGATCTTGCCCTCGAATATGGTCGCGAGCTCGACGATCTGGCCACGGTTCTCCGGGCTGACCCGAATGGTCGCCAACAGCAGTTCGCGTTCGACGGATCGCCGGGGATCGAGCTCGCTGATCTTGACGACCTCGATCAGCTTGAAGAGCTGCTTGGTGATCTGTTCGAGCGGTGCCGAGTCGACATCGACGACGATGGTGATGCGGCTGAACCCTTCCTCCTCGGCGGGCGCGACGGCGAGCGAGAAGATGTTGTAGTCGCGTCGGGCGAACAGCCCGGCGACGCGGGCGAGCACGCCCGGCCGGTTCTGCACGAGCACCGACAGGATGTGGTGGTTCATGTCGGTGCTCACTTGAGCGCGCTCTTCCTGCTCATCTGCGAGTCC
>DASWRR010000579.1:0-4918 GCA_036403055.1 Ilumatobacteraceae bacterium
CGACGGGCGGCGGTACTGCGGCGCCGAGCGAGTGATCGAAGTCCATGAACTGGATGGAGACGGTGTCCGCGTTCCCGATCGGCACCTCGGTGTCGCTGTTGCCACCCGTGGCGAGCGTGGCGTGAACGTGCGGCACACCGCCGAGTGAATACGCGGTGACCACATCGTTCAGCGTGTCGCCATCGATGTCGCCGTTGATCGCGACGAGGTTCGTGGCGCCCGACGGGATCGTGGTCCCGGTCGGGCAGACGCCGGCCGCCGGTGCCACGGTGGTCGGGGAGGGAGCTGCCGTCGTAGGAGCGGGCGTCGTCGGTGCATCGGTCGCAGCCACCGCGGTGGTTGTCGGCGCGGTTGTCGTCGACGCGATCGTCGTCGTCGTCGATGTAGCGGCCACGGCAGTGCTGGGAACCGTCGGGTCCGACGTGGCGTCACTGCCGCTGCAGGCAGCGCACATCCCGATCAGGATGACGGCCGTCACCACCGTTCGTCCACCGCTCATCGTCTTCCCCCTCTGCACCGATAACACTCGAACGAATCCTGGCACGTCGGCGAACTCATTCGCGGGAGCGTCAGTGACGCTCGTAGCCTTGCCGGGGTATGCCTGCGACCGATCTCGATCAAGTGGTGAATCTCTGCAAGCGACGCGGCTTCGTGTTCCCGTCGGCGGAGATCTACGGCGGCTTCCGCAGCACGTACGACTACGGCCCGCTCGGAGCACTCCTGCTGCGCAACATCCGCGAGGCGTGGATCCACTCGATGGTGCAAACCCGTGACGATGTCGTGCTGATCGACGCCGCGATCTTGGGGCCGCCGCAGATATGGGAGGCAAGCGGCCACCTCGCCAACTTCACCGATCCACTCGTCGATTGCACCAACTGCAAGAACCGATTCCGGCTCGACAAGCTCGACGATCCCGACACGTGCCCGAGCTGCGGCAAGCACGGGACGTTCACCGAGCCTCGACAGTTCAACTTGATGTTCAAGACGCACGCCGGTCCCGTCGAGGACGCCGGCGCGGTCGCGTACCTGCGTCCGGAGACGGCGCAGGGCATGTTCATCAACTTCAGCAACGTGTTGAACTCGACCCGCCGCAAGCCGCCGTTCGGCATCGCCCAGGTCGGCAAGAGCTTCCGCAACGAGATCACCCCGCAGAACTGGATCTTCAGGACGCGTGAGTTCGAGCAGATGGAGATGGAGTACTTCGTGCCGCCCGCCGACAGCGACAAGTGGTACCAGTACTGGTGCACCGAGCGGATGGACTGGTATCGCGAGCTCGGTGTGCCGAGCGAGATGGTGCGGCTCCGGGCCCACGACGCCGACGAACTGTCGCATTACTCGACCGGTACATCGGACGTCGAGTTCCTGTTTCCATGGGGATGGGACGAGGCGGAGGGCATCGCCCAGCGCACCGACTACGACCTGACCCAGCACTCGATTCACTCCGGCGAGAAGCTCGACTACTTCGACCAGGCGACCAACGAGCGTTACAAGCCGTACGTGATCGAACCGGCTGTCGGTGTCACACGGTTGTTCGCCATCTTCTTGCTCGCCGCGTACGACGAGGACGTCGTGAACGACGAAACCCGAACGGTTCTGCGGCTACACCCGCGACTCGCGCCGTACAAGGTCGCCGTACTTCCGCTGTCGAAGAAGGAGACGTTGACGCCGCTCGCACATCAGATCCGCAAGCAGTTGAGTGCTCGCTACATGGTGGAGTACGACGAGACGCAGGCGATCGGTCGGCGGTATCGGCGTCAGGACGAGATCGGCACACCGTTGTGCGTCACGGTCGACTTCGAGTCGCTCGACGACGGCGCGGTGACCATCCGCGATCGGGACACGACGGAGCAGGTTCGTGTGCCGATCGACTCGCTGCTCGACGAGGTCAGCGCGCGGCTCGGGTTCTAGCGGCGACCGTTCGATGACGACGTATCTCGACGCGATCCTGGAAAACCATCGCGCCATCGCGGCAGCCGACGTCCGCCCGCTCGACGAGCTGTTCGCGCGTGCCATGGAGATGCCACCGACGCGCGGTTTCGCATCGGCGCTGCGCGGCCACGACGAGCTCGCCGTCGTCGCCGAGATCAAGCGACGGTCACCGTCGAAAGGTGATCTCTTCGCCGGCCTCGATCCGGCCGTGCTCGCCAACGCCTACGAAGTCGGCGGCGCGAGCTGCCTTTCCGTCTTGACCGACGCCGCGCACTTCGGCGGATCGAACGACGACCTGATCGCGGCGCGCCAGGCATGCGCGTTGCCGGTGTTGCGCAAGGACTTCACGGTCAGCGAACGCGACGTGTTGGACACGCGCATCATGGGCGCGGATTGCGTTCTGTTGATCGCTGCCGCGCTGGCGAAGAGCGAGTTGCTGGCGTTCCACGAGCTGGCTGTGAGCGTCGGCCTCGATGTCCTCGTCGAGATCCACGACGAGACAGAGCTCGAGAGCGCGTTGGACGTCAAGGCAACCGTCATCGGTGTCAACCAACGAGACCTCGTGACGTTTCAAGTCGATCACGACCGAGCCGTGCGAATGGCCGGCTTGATTCCCGCCGGTCTTGTCCGCATCGCCGAGAGCGGCGTTCGTGATCGCAGCGATGCTGCGAGCCTGCGACGCGCCGGCTACGACGCCGTGCTCGTCGGCGAGTCGTTGGTGACGTCGGCCGATCCCGCTGCCGCGATCCGGGACCTCAAGGTCGCGTAGCGCGAAATCGATCACACGTGTCGGGCCTGTTGCCCGGTACGTTTGCCCGGTGCGCATGGCCATGGCCGGAGAACTCTGATGTTCGTCAAGATCTGCGGCATCACGAATGAGGACGACGCGTTGTTCGCCGTCGCGATGGGCGCCGACGCAGTCGGATTCGTATTCGCGCCATCGACTCGCCAGATCGCCGCCCAACAGGTCTTCAACATCACTCGCCGGCTACCACCGGAGATCTTGACGGTCGGGGTGTTTCGCGACGAGTTGCCGAGCAGGGTCATCGAGACGGTCAATCGCGCCGGGTTGAAAGCTGCCCAACTGCACGGCCACGAGTCCCCGGCGATGGTCGCCGAAGTGGCCGAGCAGATCCGTTGGGTCATCAAAGCGGTCGTCGCCGGTTCGCCCGATGCACGGCGGATCAAGGAGTTCGCGACCGATCTCATCATGGTCGACGCGCCGTCGCCTGGCTCGGGAGAGCTGTTCGACTGGTCGTTGCTCGGCGAGGTGCCGGAAGGGCCGCGGCTGATCTTGGCCGGTGGCCTCGATCCCGACAACGTTGCGACGGCGGTCCGCAAGGTGCAGCCATGGGGCGTCGATGTGTCGAGCGGCGTCGAGAAGGCGAACACGCCAGGACGTAAGGACCCGATGAAGGTCAAGGCGTTCATCGAACGTGCCCGAGCCGCTGCGCCCCAGCAGCACCTCGGTCCCGATTCGATGCCCTATGACTGGGCCGATGACGAGGAGTAGATGATGTCGCTGATGGCAGAACCATCGGCCACCGGACGCTTTGGCGAATTCGGTGGGCGTTTCGTACCCGAGACCCTGGTACCGGCGTGCCAGGAGCTTGAAGCGGCGTTCCGGCAGGCATGGGCCGACCCGACCTTTCGCGCCGAGCTGGACTACCAGCTGCGTCAATACGCCGGCCGACCGTCCATCCTCACTGAGTGCGCCAACCTCAGCGCACAACTCGGCATCCGTCTCGTCCTGAAGCGCGAGGACCTCAACCACACGGGATCGCACAAGATCAACAACGTGCTCGGTCAGGCCCTGCTCGCCAAGCGAATGGGCAAGAAGCGCATCGTCGCCGAGACCGGAGCCGGTCAACACGGCGTCGCCAGCGCGACGGCCGCGGCGCTCCTCGGGATGGAGTGCAAGGTGTACATGGGCGCGGTCGACGTCGAACGGCAGGCGCTGAACGTGTTCCGCATGAAGCTGCTCGGGTCGGAAGTCGAGGCCGTCAACAGCGGGAGCCGGACGCTGAAGGACGCTGTCAACGAGGCGATGCGCGACTGGGTCGCGTCGGTCGAGACGACGCACTACTGCCTCGGCTCGGTGATGGGGCCGCACCCGTATCCGTGGATGGTCCGCGAGTTCCACCGAGTCGTTGGCGACGAGGCCAAGCAGCAGTGCCACGACCTGTTCGGCGACGTTCCCGATGTCGTCGTCGCATGTGTCGGCGGCGGGTCGAACGCCATCGGGATCTTCTCCGGGTTCGTCGACGACCGCAGCCGTCTGGTCGGTGTCGAACCGGCCGGCGGTGCAGCCGTCGGTCGAGGTCAGCCCGGCGTCGTCCACGGGATGCGCAGCTACCTGATGCAAGACGAGTACGGCCAAGTGCTGGAGGCCGAGTCGATCTCCGCTGGGCTCGACTACCCCGGCGTCGGCCCCGAGCACAGCCATCTCGCGTCGATCGGCCGTGCCGAGTATCCGTCGGTCACCGATTCCGAGGTGATCGAGGCGTTTCAGCTCCTTGCTCGAACCGAAGGCATCATCACCGCGCTCGAGTCCGCGCACGCACTTGCGTGGATCGCGCGAGAGGCGCCGAACATGCAAGGCTCGACCGTGCTGATGAACCTGTCGGGGCGCGGTGACAAAGATGTTGCTCAGATGATGGACATCCTCGCCCGATGACCGGTGCGTTGGAGACGGCGCTACGCGGTCACAGAGCAGCCGGTCGCAAGTTGCTGGTTCCGTACATCACCGGTGGTCTCGAAGGGTGGCAGCAGGCAGTGCGTGCCGTCGCCGCGTCGGGTGCCGACGCGATCGAGATCGGGTTGCCGTTCTCCGACCCGGTGATGGACGGCCCCGTGATCCAACTCGCGTCGCAGATGGCGCTCGAAGCCGGTGCGACACCGGTGTCGATACTCGACGAAGCACGTGACCTCGACGTGGGGATCCCGCTCGCAGTGATGACGTACTACAACACGGTGCACCACGCGGGGC
>DASWRR010000580.1:0-6807 GCA_036403055.1 Ilumatobacteraceae bacterium
ACGAGCTCGAGCACTACCTCGACGGGCTCGCTCCCGGCGTCGGGATGCTGGTCGTCCGGCACGGCCCGAATGCCGGATCGTCGTATCGCCTGGAGAAGCAGTCGACCGCGATCGGCCGGCACCCCGACTCCGACATCTTCCTCGACGACATCACCGTGTCGCGGCGCCATGTCGTCGTCGATCACGAGGGCGACGGCTACACGTTGCGCGACGTCGGCTCCCTCAACGGCACCTACGTCAACCGCAACCGGGTCGACGAGGCCCCTCTCCACTACGGCGACGAGGTGCAGATCGGCCGCTACCGCCTGAGCTTCGTCATCGGCGGCGACCGCGGAGAACGGGACGCCTGAGCATGGCCAAGCGGACACATTCCTCGATCGGCGACGTGCTGAACCAACTGCGCGACGAGTTCCCCGACATCACGATCTCGAAGATCCGTTTCCTCGAGAGCCAGGGTCTGATCGACCCCGAGCGAACCGCGAGCGGTTACCGCAAGTTCTACGACAACGACGTCGATCTGTTGCGCGTGATCCTTCGCGAGCAGCGCGAGAACTTCTTGCCGCTTCGTGTGATCCGCGACCGGTTGGAGAGCGGAGCGATCGAGGACCCGACGGGCCCGACGACACCGCCGCGCGGCATCCGCAACGTGCAAATCGCGGACGACTCCGTTCCCGACGCGGAGCCACTCGTCGAAGTGGAGCCGGACGCTGCGGCACCGCAGCCACCAGCAAGCGCGCCCGCGGCCGACGTCGACCGTCGCCACGACACGTTCGCTGCAACCGAGTTGTGCGGTCTCGCCGGGCTCACTGCTCCACAGCTCGCCGAGCTCGAGTCGTTCGGCCTGCTCTCGGGAAAGGGAGCCGGTCCGTCCACGCAGTACTCGTCGTGCGACCTCGCGATTGCGCGCGCTGCTGCCGGTTTCATGCAGCACGGTGTCGGTGGCCGGCACCTCAAAGCGTGGCGCCAAGCCGCGGAACGCGAAGCGTCGTTGTTCGAGCAGATGATCCTGCCGCTGTTGCGCCAGCGAAATCCGCAAGCCCGCCAGCAAGCCGTCACGACGCTGGCCTCACTCGCCGAACTCGGTGGCGAGCTGCGCTCCGCGATCGTTCACTCGGCGCTCAGTCATCACCTCGACGGGTGATTTCTGAACCGACGGGCGTCCGGCAAGTTCGGCAGGGTACGCTCCGATCGTGATCGCAATGGAGTTGCTCGGTGTCCGGGTGGAAGTCCCCGCCAACACCCCCGTGGTCATCCTTCGAGAGCAGCCGGAGCCTCACCGCGTGCTACCGATATTGATCGGTTCACCCGAAGCTTCGGCGATCCACACCGCGCTGTCGGGAATCGTTGCACCACGACCGATGACCCATGACCTGATCGTCGAGCTTCTGCGCAGTGCCGATGCGACGCTCGACAAGGTGGTCGTCACCGAGATCCGCGACCACACCTTCTACGCCGAGCTCCATCTGCGGATCAAGGGCAGCGAGTCGGTCGTGTCGTGCCGCCCGTCGGACGCGATTGCGGTCGCCTGCCGGACGGGCACCACGATCTACGCCGAGGAGGCCCTGCTCGACGAGGTCGGTCTCGTCGCTGCCGACGGCTTGGCGGACGACGAACCCGAAGACGAGGCGATCCTCGACGAGTTCCGCGACTTCCTCAGCGAGATCAAGCCAGAAGACTTCGAAGCCTGACGCCGCGAGAGGTGTTTGACGGCGAGGGCTGGGTCGCCTAGCCTGGCATTCCTTACATTGTCGTAGTTACGTCGATGTGAGTCGTGGAGGCAACGGATGAGCGAGCATGGGTACAGCGGCACCAAGGCAGCGACGATCGTCGGTATCACCTACCGCCAACTCGACTACTGGGCACGCACCGACCTCATCCGGCCATCGCTGGCCGATGCGAGCGGCAGCGGCAGTCGCCGTCTCTACAGCTACCGTGACCTGCTCGAACTGCGCGTGATCAAGAGCCTGCTCGACGCCGGCATCAAGCTCGAATCTGTCCGCACCGCGTTCGAGTACCTGCGGACACACGTCGAGACCGACATCGCCAGTGCCCATCTGGTCATCAGCGGTAGCGATGTGATCTTGTGCCGTGGCGACGAGCTGATCGACGTCATGCGACGCGGCGGCCAGGGTGTGTTGAACGTGTTGGCGATCGGTGGGGTCAAGTCCGACCTCGACTCGACGATCGTCCAACTGGGCGGCGAGGCATCCGTCTCCGCCGACGCTCGCCGCGCCATGTGATGAGCGAGGTCGAGTACAGCCCGCTCGATGCGATGCACCGGGCGCTCGACGCCAAGATGGTGCCGTTCGGCGGTTGGGAGATGCCGCTCTCGTATGCCGGGGGTACGATCGAGGAGCACATGGCGTGCCGCAACGATGCCGTGGTGTTCGACGTCTCGCATCTCGGCACCGTCCGTGTCGAGGGGAGCGATGCCGACGAGCGGCTGCAGTTCGCCTTCACCAACGACCTGTACAAGATCGCCCCTGGGCGCGCTCAGTACACCCATCTGCTCGACGAGTCCGACGCGTCGGTGCTCGACGACATCATCATCTGGTGGGTCGACGACGAGGTCTTCGACGTCATGCCGAACGCCTCCAACACCGATCGTGTGCGCAACGCGATCGGCGGCCACGAGACGACGCACAACCGTGCGGTGCTCGCGGTGCAAGGACCCCGCGCCAAGGAACGACTTGCGTCGGCGTTCCCCGACGCAGCCGCGGTCGGCCGGTTCAAGGTCGTTGCGGCGCGGTGGGAAGGCATCGACTGCGTCGTTGCTGGAACGGGCTACACGGGGGAGGCCGGCGTCGAGATCGCCGTTCCCAACGCCGCGTCAGCTGATCTGTGGCAGGCCATCACGGGCGCCGGCATCACACCCGCCGGGCTCGGAGCACGCGACACCTTGCGACTCGAGGCCGGGCTTCCGTTGCACGGCCACGAGCTCGGGCCGGGCATCACGCCGCTGCAGGCCGGGCTCGGCTGGGTCGTCGCCTGGTCGAAGGACGAGTTCCGCGGACGCGAACCGTTGGCTGCCGAACGCGACGCAGGGGTCGCGCGGTTGCTGATGGGGATCGCAACCGACGGTCGACGGCCGCCTCGCTCGGATTGCGACGTGATGGTCGCCGACGCACCCGTCGGAGTGACGACCAGCGGCAACTTCTCACCCGTTCTCGGGCATGGGATCGCCCTTGCCTTCATGCCGCCGACGACGGAGGTCGGGACACCGGTGGTCGTCGATGTTCGCGGCTCGGGCCTACCGGGTCGCGTGGTGGCCACACCCTTCATCCCCAAGCACTGACGCGGGTCAGCGCTTTCGGGGGACGGCCTTCTTCGCCGCGACCTTCTTGGTGGCGATCTTGTTCGAGGCAGGCTTCTTGGTGGCGGCCTTCTTCGGCTCGTCCACGGTGGCGACCGGTTGCGGGGGAGCGGGGGGCGCCGGCTGCGCAGGTCCGCCGAGCATTGCGGCGAACGGGCGCAGCCCGAACATGTTGCCGGCAGACTCGGCCATGGCGCTCAGCGGCTGCAGGCGCCGGCCGAGGTCCGAGATCACGTTCATGAACTCGCTGAGCTCGCCGGGCATCGACAACAGCGCCGGCGCCGACAGGACGTCGGCGAGTCTCGACAAACCTGGAACGACACGATCGATCGGCGCGCTCAGTTGCTCGACCATCGAGTCGGCTGCGTTGATCGTGCGCGTGATCTGGGGCACCATCGCCTTGATCGGTTCCTCGACGGTGTCGAGAAGACTGTTGACCCGGTTGGCCACTCCGTTGAGCTGTTCCATCGTCTTGTTGAAGTTGTCGACGGCGGACAGGAAGTCGGAGACACCACGCTGGAACTGACCGATCGACTTCGTGATCATGCCGAACGGGTTCGCCCCGCCGAACAGTCCGAGGAGGTCGTTGATGCCGGGGGGAGAGCTCTGCGCCATGGCTCGCACCGTAGCCGCATCGCCCTCAGCTCGACAGAGCGGCGAGTGCCTCGAGCGGCTCGCAACTGCACACCAAGTTGCGGTCACCGAATGCCGCGTCGATCCGTGAAACCGGCGGGAAGTACTTCGCGGCGCGCAATGCGGCGACGGGGTATGCGCCGAGCCGGCGGTCGTACGGCCGGTCCCACTCGCCGATCACGTCCTCAGCCGTGTGCGGGGCGAAGCGCAGTGGGCTCGACGCGACGTCCCACGTCCCGGATGCGACCTCGTCGATCTCACCTCGAATGGCGATCATCGCAGCGCAGAATCGATCGATCTCGTACAGCGATTCGCTCTCCGTGGGCTCGATCATCAGCGTGCCGCTCACGGGGAAGCTCATCGTCGGCGCATGGAAGCCGTAGTCGATGAGACGCTTGGCGACGTCGTCGACGGTGACGCCCGTGGCTTTGGTGATCGGACGGAGGTCGACGATGCACTCGTGGGCGATGCGCCCGTGCTCGCCCGTGTAGAGCACAGGGAAGTACGGGTTCAATCGTGCGGCGATGTAGTTCGCGTTGAGCACCGCGATGGCAGTCGCGTCAGCCAGACCGGATGCGCCCATGAGCGCGATATAGACCCATGAGATCGACAAGATGCTGGCCGACCCGAACGGTGCCGCGGCGACGGGACCGACCGGATTGCCGTCTGCTGCCAATGGGTGCGCCGGCAAGAACGGCGCGAGGTGCGCACGCACCGCAACGGGGCCGACACCGGGCCCGCCGCCGCCATGAGGGATGCAGAACGTCTTGTGCAAGTTGAGATGGCTGACATCCGCGCCGAACTTGCCGGGCTGCGCGAGGCCGACCATCGCATTGAGGTTTGCCCCGTCGACGTAGACCTGGCCACCGTGGCGGTGGACGATCTCGCACAGCTCAATGATGCGGGCCTCGAACACGCCGTGTGTCGACGGGTACGTCACCATCGCGGCCGCCAGTGCGTCGCCGGCGGCGCGTGCTTTCGACTCGAGGTCGGCGAGATCGATGTTGCCCTGATCGTCGCAGCGCACGACGACCACCTTCAGGCCGGCCATCACCGCGCTCGCCGCGTTCGTGCCGTGCGCGCTCGACGGGATCAGACACACGTTGCGACCTTCCTCGCCGCGACTGCGGTGGTAGGCGCGGATCGCGAGGAGACCGGCGAACTCGCCTTGACTGCCCGCGTTCGGTTGCAGGCTGACGGCGTCGTACCCGGTGATCGCGATCAGCATCGACTCGAGTTGGGCGATCATCTCGCGGATGCCGATCGTCGCATCGTCAGGCGTGAAGGGATGCATGTCGGCCAAGCCTGGCCATGTCAGCGGTTCCATCTCGACGGTCGCGTTGAGCTTCATCGTGCACGACCCAAGCGGGATCATCGTTCGGTCGAGCGCCAGATCCTTGTCGGCGAGGCGACGCAGGTAGCGAAGCATCTCGTGCTCGGTGTGGTACCGGCTGAACACGGTCTGGGTCAAGAACTCATCGGTTCGCCGGCGGGGCAGGCCCTCGACGTCGGTGTCGGTCGGTTCGAGGTCGATCTCGAAGGCGGAGAGCAGTCGTGCGACCGTGTCGACAGTCGTCGTCTCGTCGAGGCTGAACCCAACCGTTGCATCGTCGACGAAGCGCAGATCGAGGCCTGCAGCGACGGCACGGCTGACGACGTTGCGCGCATCGGCTCGAACTTGCACCGTGTCGAACCACGAGTCGTTGACGACCTCGAGCCCCGCCGTTCGCAGCGCGACCACCGCCATCGAAGTCAGGCGGTGGACACGCTCGGCGATCCTGCGGAGACCCTCGGGCCCATGCCACGCAGCGTAGAAGCCGGCGATGTTCGCGAGCAGCACCTGCGCGGTGCAGATGTTGGACGTTGCCTTCTCGCGGCGGATGTGCTGCTCGCGGGTCTGCAGCGCGAGACGCATCGCCGGCCTTCCTTCTGTGTCCGTGCTGACGCCGACGAGCCGTCCGGGGAGGGCACGCGCCGCGGACTCGCTCGCCGCGATGAACGCGGCGTGCGGGCCTCCGAATCCCATCGACACCCCGAAACGCTGCGCCGAACCGATCGCGATGTCCGCGCCGAGTTGCGCCGGCGGCACCGTCAGCACGCATGCCAACAGATCCGTCGCCACGATCGCCAACGCGTTCGCCGCGTGCACCGCCGCGATGGCTTCCGTCCAATTTACGACTGCGCCGCTCGATGTCGGCAAGCTGAACAATGCGCCGAAGCATCCGCCGGGTATGTCATCCACATCGCCGACGACGAGCTCGATGCCAACGGGCTCGGCCCGAGTTGCCAGCACCGCGATGGTCTGCGGATGGGTGTCGCGGTGCACGACGAAACGGTCGCTGTCGGATTGCGACAGTCGCCGCGCCATCGTCATCGCCTCCGCTGCGGCGGTCGCCTCGTCGAGCAGCGAGGCGTTGGCGAGATCGAATCCGGTCAGCTCCGCGACCATCGTCTGGAAGTTCAACAACGCCTCGAGACGGCCTTGACTGATCTCGGGTTGGTACGGCGTGTACGCGGTGTACCACGCCGGATTCTCGAGCACGTTGCGCACGATGACCGGGGGAGCGATCGTGCCGTAGTAGCCCATCCCGATGAGGCTGGTTCGCGGCGCGTTCTTGGCGGCGAGCTCGCGGAGCTCGTGATGCACCGATTGCGGCGAGCGCGGCTCGCCGAGGTGAAGCTGCTCGTTCATGCGGATCGTCGATGGCACCGTATGGGCGAGCAGCGAATCGAGTGACGACTCACCGATCACCGCGAGCATGTGCTCGCGATCGGCCGGTGTGGGCGACGTGTGGCGGCGGGTGAACTCTCCCGCATCGATCAGATCGTCGAGGTGGTCTCGCATGACATCTCCTGGGGTC
>DASWRR010000581.1:0-1771 GCA_036403055.1 Ilumatobacteraceae bacterium
GCCGGCCGGCAGGCACGATTGGCGAATTGACCACGGAGAGAAGCTTCTCCGATGAGTTGGCGGCGACGAACTCCTGCGTCAGCGAGATCGTCCCCGTCACCACGCCGCCGGAATCGCTCACCAGCCGCGACACCGCCGACACGTCGTCGTCGACGGCGTCCGGAGTGCGGAACACCACCACCGTCTTGCCCTTCAGCGCGTCACGGATGATCCGCGGCGACATCTGCGCATCGAACTCACCTGCCGCGCTGAGCTTCTCGTTGAGGACGTTCTTCTCATCGGTCAACCCGTTGATCTGGTTCTGCATCTGGGTCTTGTCGTCCTTGAGCCCGGCCAGCAGGGTGTTCGACAACAGCCCGGAACCCAGGGCAACGCCGATCGCCAGGGCGAGGAAGACTGCTGCCAGTGAGATCGCATGTGAGCGTAGGGAAATCACGGAACCTCCGAGAAGTGACTGGCGGACGGATCAGGTGACCAGGCCCTGCACCCAGAGCGAGAACTGATTCCAGTACTGGGTGACCCAGTCGATGATCACGGCGTCGGCACGCGACACCCAGAGGGCGGCGATGACGGCGATCAGCATGGCCAGGACGAGCAGTGCGATCGCGCCTCCGGACACCCGGCTGCGGTACAACGTGGCGACGGCCTTGGCGTCGACCAGCTTCTCGCCGACCTTGAGCCGCGTCAGGAACATCGACGGGTTGCTCTGCTGCCGGGAGCGGTCGAAGAACTCCTCGATGCTGGCGTTGTGACCGGCGGTGACGATCAGCGACGCGCCGTGGTGATCGCACAGCAGCATTGCCAGGTCGGCGGCCGAGCCGGCGGCGGGGAACGTCATCGCGCCCACGCCCAGGTCCTGGATGCGCTCGAGGCCCTTGGCGTGGCCGTCGGCGTCGGCCGGCAGCACCACCTGGGCGCCGGAGCGCAGCACCTCGACGCTCATCTCCTCGGGATCCCCGACGATCAGGGCGGGGCGGTGGCCTGCCTTGCGCAGCACGTCCGCGCCGGAGCCGACGCCGACGAGGACCGGCTGGTACTCCTTGATGAACGGCTTGAGCGCCTTGAGATCCTCGGCGGCGTCGGCCTCGTCAGCGACGATGACGACGTGCCTGCGGTGCAGGTCGACATCGATGTCCGGGATGCCCATCCCGTCGATCAGCAGCGGGCTCTCGCTGCGGATGAACTCGATCGTGTTGCCCGCGAACGCCTCCAGGTGCGCGACCAGACCGCTCTTCGCCTCGTGCATGAGGTCGTGGATCTCTTCGTCGTTGCGCTCGGTGCCGAGGGCGATGCGGCGGTCACCGGCGTACACGCCGCCGTTGTGCAGTCGGACCTTGGCGCCGTCCTTGATCTTCTTGAAGATCTCGGACCCTGCCTCGTCGATCAGCACGACGCCGTTGGCGACCAGTACCTCGGGGCCGAGATTCGGGTAGCGACCCGAGATCGACGGAGAGGCGTTGACGACGGCGGCGATGTTGGCGTCGACAAGCGCGTCGGCCGTGATGCGGTCGAGGTCGAGGGCGTCCATGACGACGATGTCTCCCGGGCCCACGCGTCGGAGCAGTCGGTCGATGTCGCGATCGACGCGGGCCGTGCCGGACACACCGGGTCGTGAGCCGGCATTACGCGAAAGCAGCGCTGACATCTTCATGGGTGGATTCTGTCGGCCAACCCTCAAGTTGAGGTGGAGGCGCGCCGTAACGCCAGCCTCATGAGTTATCTTCTGTCACATCCGCAACACGATCATGCCGACGGTTCGGTCTCGGATTCC
>DASWRR010000582.1:0-2375 GCA_036403055.1 Ilumatobacteraceae bacterium
TTCGAGGCGGTGGTGGCGCTTCGCCGGGCCCCAATCCAGCGCGCCGCGGGCGACGACGTAGACGAAGGCGAAGAAGAACACGACGCTGAACGAGAGCATCTCCCAGAAGCCGTAGCTGCCGAGGAACTTGCGGTCGACCGCGTATGGGTAGATGAAGATCAGTTCGATGTCGAACATCACGAACAACATCGCCACGACGTAGAACGTGACCGGAAATCGGTCTGGTGGCTCCCGGCTGGGCACGATGCCGCACTCGTACGGCGCCTCTTTGGCCGCCGACGGCCGGCGCGGGGCGAGCAGTCGCGAGGCGAAGAAGCTGAGCGCACCGAAGATGCTGGCGAGCACGAGCAGGCACACGACCGGAAGGTATTGACCCATCAGGTCGCCTGCACTGCCGACGGTTGCGACGACGTCTGCGCCGGTAGCGCCTTCGCCGACCGGTTCTCCGCGACGCGGCGGTCGCGGGTGTGCAACAGGTAGCACAGCATCAAGAACACTGCGAGCGATCCGACGGTGATGAAACCCGCTGGCTTTCGCTTCGCACCGAGATCGCGGATCATGTAGATGTACTGATGCGGCCGGGTGACGTCGATCTCGGGTTTGGCCGGTGCTCGACCGGGTTCCTCACGCTGCTGCACCAACGGAGCGACCTCGACCACCGAGTAGTGCGGCTTGTGGAAGAACGCCAGGAAGTCAACCCGACCGTGGAACAGCTGCGGTGAACGTTGCCCGCCCTTGTCGAAGACGTTGATCACCTGGAACTGGCCGTTCTGCAACGAGCCCGACTCTTCCAACAGCACACTCGCTGCCGCGCCGGCTTGTTGGTACGACGGAACCGACGACCCCAACTTCTTCCAGCCGTCCTTGACGAACTGGTTGTCGACGGCAGTTGCGGTTGACGTCGGATCGGCGTTCTTGTCGACGACGACCGGATCGCTGAGCGCGCCCGACTCGTTGACGGCTGCCGTCGTGACGAGGACGGTCTTGCCACTGATCGGCGACCACGACGCGTCGGGCCCGAGCAGACCCTTGCCATACGACCACCACGTCGCGCCCATCAGGAACATCCATCCCGCGAGTGCCGCAAACGCGACGAGGAAACCGAGGCGGGCACCGAGGTTGGTGCTGAGCAAGAAGTAGCAACTTCCGCAGAACGTCATCACCGCGATGATCGTGATGAGGATGCCGCGAAGCTCTGGCTGCCAACTGATGGCGAGGAGTGCCGACATCACAGGCTCCGAACGTATTCGACGATTGCTTTGATCTGTTCGTCCGACAGCAAGCCGTTGAACCCCGGCATGCGGCCGCTGCCTTGACCCTGCTTGCCGTAGCGCTGTCCGACGTCGGAACCAGTCTTGACGAAGTTGATCATGTCCTGCTCGTTCGGAAAGTGGGAACCGGTCGCGCCGCCGGTGAGGTTCCAACCGAACGCGCCCTGCCCAGGGACACCCGGGTGGCCGTAGCTCCAGCCTTCTGTGTGGCACCGGGCGCAGGCGTACGCGCCACTGTTGATGTCGAGGTTGAAGAGCGCCTCACCCATCGCCGCATCGGCCGTCTTGTACTTGCCGGCGTCGACCAACTTCTGCGCCGCGAGATTCGCGGCCTTGCTGATCTTGTCCTTCTCCGTTTGCGGGAGTGAGCCGCCGTCGCAGAGCTTGAGCGTCTTCAGATCGGTCAGCGCAGAAACCGGCAAGAACGCGGGGTCCGTGACGCAGCTCTCCGGCGGCAGCTGGATGCTGCGGATGTAGGCGATGATCGTTTCGATCTGCTGCTCGTTCATCGGGCCGCCGCCGATGGTGCCCCACGCCGACATCGGCGAGAACGTGCGGCCGTAGTCGAGCACGAACTTGACCTCGTCGCCCGAGTATCGGTACAGCACCGTGTTGAGCGCGGGAGCGAACCAGTTGACCGCGCGCACCTCGCCGGTCTTCGGGTCTGTGACGGCAGTCGGCGCCTGACCACCGGTGGCCTTCATTCCACCGTGGCAACCAGCGCAGTTGAACCCACCGTTTGCCGTCGTCTCGAACAGATCACCGCCCCACTTGACGAACGTCTCTTCCTTGGCACTGACCGCGCCGGCCTGACGACCGGGCTCGAGGACCCAGTACAGCGGCAGGCCGATGACCATCGTGAGCAGCAACAGCACGCCGATCAACTGCACTCGTTCGAGCCGAGAGCCTTCGAGCGTCTCGTCGTCGTAGTACGGACGGCGGTTCGGGGCGAGCTCGATCTCGGAACCGAGTTCGGGGCGCGCCGAGTTGCGGTTCGCGAAGTAGTAGATCAACCATCCCGCGAGGCTGAGCAGGAGGATGACCCAGCCGATGGCTGTGGTCGCCAGCGCGATCATCCGTGGCCACCTCCGCCACCGATGCAGT
>DASWRR010000583.1:0-9268 GCA_036403055.1 Ilumatobacteraceae bacterium
CTGCATCGCACAGCTGGCGAACCGGCGTGATGGTGCCGAGCACGTTGCTCATCGCCGTGAAGCAGAACGCCTTGGCGCCGTCGAGCAGCGTCGAGAGGTTCGTGAGGTCGAGCATCCCGTCCAAGGTGAGCGGAACCCAGCGCAGCTCGATGCCGCGCTCGGCGACCAGCATGTGCCACGGCACGATGTTGGCGTGGTGCTCCATCTGCGTGAGGACGACGACATCGCCGCGCTGCAGGTTTGCCCGGCCCCAGCTGTACGCAACGAGGTTGAGCGCCTCGGTCGCGTTCTTGGTGAAGATCAGTTCGTCGGCCTTGGGTGCGTTGATGAACCGTTGCGCAGCCTTGCGCGCGTCCTCGTAGGCGTCCGTTGCCTCGGCAGCGAGCTGGTAGGCGCTGCGGTTGATCGGTGCGTACGACGTCTCCATGAAGTGCGTCATGGCGTCGATCACGGAACGCGGCTTCTGCGAGGTGTTGGCCGAGTCGAGGTACACCAGCGGAAGGTTGTTGATCTGGCGTTGCAACAGCGGGAACTGCGCCTTGATGGCCGCGGTGTCGAGAACCTGGGTGCTCATCGGAACGCCTCGTATCCCTCGCGCTCGAGCTGGGCTGCGAGCTCCATGCCGCCGCTGGCGACGATCCGGCCGCCGACGAGGATGTGCACGTGGTCGGGCTCGACCTCGTCGAGCAGGCGTTGGTAGTGCGTGATCAGGACGACGCCCATCTGCGGACGGTCGGCGCGGATCTCGCGAATGCCTCTGGCGACGGTCCTCAATGCGTCGATGTCGAGGCCGCTGTCGGTCTCGTCGAGGATCGCCAGCTCCGGCTCGAGGATCGCCATCTGCATGATCTCGTTGCGCTTCTTCTCGCCGCCGCTGAACCCCTCGTTCAGGTATCGGTCGACGAACGACGAGTCCATGCCCAACCGCTTCATCCACTCCATCGTGGCCAGCCGCAGTTCGAGGACGCTGAGGTCGACGCCTTTGCGGGCGGACAGCGCTTGACGGAGGAACTGGATGACCGAGACGCCAGGGATCTCCTGTGGGTACTGGAACGCGAGGAACATCCCTGCCTTCGCCCGAACGTCGGGCGGCCAATCCGTGATGTCGTCGCCCTGGAAGAAGATCCGCCCGGATGTCACAACGTACTCGGGGGATGCCAGCAACGTGCTGGCCAGCGTGCTCTTGCCGGAACCGTTCGGCCCCATGATGGCGTGTGCCTCGCCGGCATTGACGGTCAAGGACAGGCCTCGGAGGATCTCGTCGCCCGGCTCGAGCGTGCCGGCGAACTCCTCGTTCGCCGCCGATTCGTTGGCCGCCGACTCGCTCAACGCCGGCTTGGCGTGCAGGTCATCGATGCGGAACAGCTCGGCGGCAGCTGCGGTCATGCCTCCAGTGTATTTCCCCTATGGCGGTAGTGGAAACCCCCCTGACCACTTCCGTCCGAGTGTTTGGCGCCCACCCCGGCGGGCGGCAAAGACTCGGTCAGGACTTCAGGGCTCGCCAGATCGCCGGGTACGATGCGTACTCGATCGTGTCGTCGACGTAGCCGGCCTCGTGCAGCGCACGGTGGAAACGGGGCAGGTTTCGGAACGGCACGCCGGAATCGACGTGATGGGCGAGATGCCAACCGATGTTGTACGGCACGAGGATGAAGCGGGCGAGCGCGTGCTGGCGGACGGAGTGAGTGGTCTGGCGCCGGTCCTTGGACCGTTCCATGCCGCCGTGCTCGGCGATCGAGCGCAGCCGGTTGATCACACGCCACACTGTGAGGTACGGCCCGAGCCACAGCACCGGGTACAGCCACCAGTGCCCCGACACGATCGCTGCGCCCAGCAGCACCGCTTGGATCGCGAGGATCTTCCACACGGTTCGCCGCGAACGCGAGTCCGCCGAGCGGACGTTGCCGAGCAGTTGTCGCATCAGCTTGAAACCGGTCTGCCCGGTCGCGTCGCGGACGATCTTTCGCCGGAAGCTCGTCGGGCCGATCGGGTACCCGGCATACAGGGCGATGTCGGGTTCTTCTGGGCCGAACTCGTCGCGGTGGTGGGCCATGTGAACGCGGCGGTAGGCGTCGGTGGACGTGAACGCCGGGTAACCCAGCAGCCATCGGCCGACCCAGTCGTTGATCCGCTTGTCGGCGAACAGCAGGCGGTGCGCGGCCTCGTGCATCAGTGAGGCGAACTGGGCGAACGCCCGACCCATCAGCACGAAGGTGATCGGCAACGTCCACACGTACCGGACGGTGAGCCACACGAGGAACGCGGTCTGGGCGTACAGGGCGACGACCGATCCTGCATTGCGCCACGACGCGATCCGCCGAAGCTCCTCGCGCAAGGCCGGCGTCGGTCGGCCGTCGACTCGCACCTCACCGGTGTCGTGGGCGATGGGGAGTGCCGTGGGAACCATGGTCACCATCGCCTCCAATGCTACGACCGGGTGCTCGATCTGCCCAGCAGATCTTCCTTCCAGCTACGGAACCTCGTGTGCCGCTGGCCGCTCGGCCCGAAGCCATCGCCAGTGTCGTCCGGGTACAAGCGGAACGTGTGCTGCATGCGGAGATCGTCGCTGCGACCCGCCCAGTAACGGGCGTCGCCGCCGGCCGCGGGCCCGGCGCGCCACAGCAGCCAACTGCCGATTCGCCGCTTGTACTCGGCCTCCGGTTGCTGCGGCAGATCGGCGCCGAGCGCGAGCAGTTCGGCGGGCGCCTCGACCCATGCGGACGCGACGATGTTGCGGTCGCGTGTCGGTGTCGGCGGGAGCGCGTCGGTGTGGATGGGAGTGTGGTCGGCGGGGCGTTGGTCGTAACGCAGAGCGGGCGGCGGGGCGTCACCAGCCACGGGCGACCCACTCGGCGAGCTGCGGTCGCTCGCGGGCGATCGTGGTGCTGACGCCATGGCCGGGCATGACGATGGTTTCCGCGGGAAGGGTGAACAGCGACGTATCGATGGAGTGGATGATCGTGTTGAAGTCGCCGCCGTCGAGCTTGGTGTTGCCGGGCCCGCCGGGGAACAGCGTGTCGCCGCTGAACAGCAGCGGCGCGCCTTGAACCTTGAAACTCACCGAGCCGGCCGTGTGCCCAGGGTTGTGAATCGCTTCGACACGCAATCGACCGACCTCGATGATCTCGGCGTCGTCGATGAAGACGTCGTAGCCGACGTCCTTCAGCCGAGGAGCGTCCGCTGCCGTGACGGCGACCTCGTAGCCGGCCTCGCGCATCGCCGGCACCGCCTGGATGTGGTCCCAGTGCCCGTGCGTCTCGAGAACCCGACGCACCCCGAGTCGTTGGCACAGCTCGAGCAACTGCTCGTGCTCGTTCGCCGCGTCGATCAACACCGCGTCACCCGTCTCGCGGCACCGCAGCACGAAGACGTTGTTCTCGTACGGTCCGACGACGACGCGGTGGATCTCGAGGCGGCTGTCGGCCCAGTGCAGTGTGGTCATGGGCCGACGATACCGAGAACAGGTCTCGCTACGCTTCGCAGATGCCATCGACGGACCCGACGCTGTGGACCATGACGGAACAGATCGCGGCAATCGGCAAACGCGAGCTGTCGAGCGTCGAGTTGCTCGACGCCGAGGTCGCACGCATCGAGCGGCTCGGTTCGGAGATCAACGCGGTGTGCACGCTCGCGGTGGACGAAGCGCGCCAGCGAGCGACGGCCGCTGACGAGGCGACGGCGAGTGGCGAGTCGTGGGGACCGTTGCACGGTCTGTGCGTGACGATCAAGGACGCGATCGAGACAGCAGGCATCCGTTCGACCGGCGGGTCGACCGAGTTGTCGGGTCACGTTCCGCAGCGCGACGCCCCGGTCGTCACTGCGATCAAGGAGGCCGGCGCGATCGTCTTCGGCAAGACGAACGTGCCGCTGTGGTCCGGTGACTTCCAGACCTACAACGAGATGTTCGGGACGACGAACAACCCGTGGGACGTCACGAGGGTGCCGGGCGGATCGTCGGGCGGCGCCGCTGCCGCGGTGGCGTGCGGGATGTCGAGCTTCGAGATCGGTACCGACATCGGCGGTTCGGTTCGCGTGCCGGCGGCGTTCTGCGGCGTGTACGGGCACAAGCCGTCGTTCGGCGTCATCCCGACGCTCGGATACCTCGACGAGCCGAACGGTGGCGTGACGGAGAGCGATGTCAACGTCTTCGGCCCGATCACCCGCGGCGTCGACGATCTCGCGTTGCTGATGGATGTGCTCGCGGGTCCGTCACCGGATCGCGCAACGGCGTGGCGGCTCGATCTTCCACGGGCGGACCTCGCCGACATGCGTACGTTGCGCGTCGCCGCGTGGTTCGACGAGCCGTCCATTGAGATGGATGCCGAGATGATCGCAATCCTGGAAGGCGTCGCGGACGTGCTCGCTGGGGACGGCATCGTTGTCGATCGCACAGCACGGCCCGAGTTCGACTTCACGGAGGCATGGCACGGTGGCGCATGGCTGATCGGCGCGGCGTGCAACATCAGCGATCCAGAGCACGAGGCGGGCCACAACGAATGGCTGGCCGCCGATCGCCGACGCGCTCGGCGCCGCGAGAAGTGGGCAACGTTCTTCCGCGACTTCGATGTGCTGCTGTGCCCGGTCACCCTGATGCCGGCGTTCCCGCATCAGCAGGAGCTGACATGGGCCACACGTGAGGTCACGATCAACGGACGAACCGTTCCGTACCTCGATCTCGAAGCGTGGCCCGCGTTGATCGGCTCGGCGTATCTGCCATCGACGTCGGCTCCGGTTGGCGGGACGGCAGCCGGTCTGCCGGTTGGTGTGCAAGTCGTCTCGCCGTACCTTCACGACTACCGCTCGATCGCCGTGGCGAGCCTCATCACCGATCTCGTCGGTGGTTACGCGGTGCCGCCCATCGCCCGGTGATCGTCACGACGATCCAGCTCGTCGTTGACCTGTGGAATCACGACGTTGCCGAAGGTCTCGATCGAGCGCATCGCCACGGCGTGTGGCATGTCGGCGAGACGGATGAAGCACGACAGGTGCGAGAGCGACAGCGCCAACGCCTCGTCGATGATGCGTTCTGCGACTTGGTCCGCCGTGCCGATCAGAGCACCGGCCTCGATGTCGTCGAGTGATGGTTCGTTGTCGATTGGCGGCCGATCGAGATGGGCACCCGTCATCGCCGGTTCGGCGCGGCGCAGGTTCCCCGCCATCCTGGCGATGTTGCGAACCTGCTCGGCTGCGTTGCGCCGCTCCGACGCGTCGTCGCTGACGAAGACGTAGCGCTGCATCGCGAACGGCATCGGCTCGCCGTACACCTCTGCATATGCGTTCCTCATCCGGACAGCTGCCGACAACGGCTGCAGACCCGGCGTCACGAACGGTGTCGCGCCGCGCTTGGCGACCGTGTGCATGACGACCGGGTCCGATCCGACGACGAACGTCGGGATTCGATCCTGCACTCCGGTGACCGCGACCGCGACGTGTGCGGCAACGTGCTCGCCGTCGTGGTCGATGCGTCCATCCATCGCCTGATCGATCATGTCCCACGCCTCGAGCCCGCGTGCGTATCGCTCCTCGAACGGCACGCTGAACTGTGTGAACTCCCGCGGCTGGTACCCGAAGCCGAGCCCGAGCACGAGTCGTCCGTCGCAGAGCGCGTCGGTGAAGCACACGTCCTCGGCCAATCGCAGCGGCTCGTAGAACGGCAGCACGATGACCGCAGGACCGAGGCGGATCCGTGTCGTCGCCTGCGCCATGTGGGCGACGAGCAACAGCGGCGACGTCGTGATCGAGTAGTTGGAGAAGTGGTGCTCGGCGAACCAGGCGATGTCGAACCCGACTGCTTCAGCGAGTTGGACCTCGGCGCGCGTCTCGGCGACGAGGTGTGAAGTGCTGCCACGTGGCGCGGAGAGCGTCGTCAAGTTGAACAGGCCGAACTGCACGATGGTCACCGTAATGACTCAGGTCGACGTGACGTCAAAGCCCATCGACATCGCGACGGGGATCTGCGCGGGGTCGAACGTGACGAATCGCACCGGGCGCGGCAGACGGTCGGCGGCCGCGAGGTGGATCGCGTCGGCAAGGCGCAGCGGTTGCTCGCGCATCAGCACGCCGGCTCGATCGAGACATCGTTGATCGACGGGGACGACGGCGACGCGGTCCCACGAGAGGCGGACGAGATCTTCGAGATCGGCGCGCAGCACCGGCTCGTCGGTGACGCGATCCACGAGCGCCAGCGACTCCATCAACGTGAGACCACTGCTGCACCAATCCGGGTCTCCATCGAGCGCAGTTCGCACGACAGCGCGCGCCGCGCCGTCGAGATGCAGGGCGACGAGCGCACTGGTGTCGAGATAGACGGTCACCCGCGGATCTCGCGCAGCAATCGGTCGAGCCGTACGTTGGCCCACGTCGACACCGTTCCGTCCGCGACGCGTCCGTCCGAGCGTCGGGGCGGGATCAGCGCACCTGACGCGACGAGCGACGAGAGCCGCGCCGGGCGCGACGATTCGTCCGTCGTCGCGAGCGGAGCCAAAGCGGCCACGGGGGAGCCGGCGATCGAGATGACGGTGGTCTCGCCCGCCGCAGCCCTGCGGACGTGCGCGGCGATGTCGGCGCGGAGCTCGCGGATCCCGATCATGTGTACCGGAGTGTACACACGCCGCGTGGCGTGAGCCGGAGTGGCCGGGCGAGACTCGGCCCATGAACTTTGCCTTCACCGAGGAACAAGAAGAGCTGCGCAAGACCGTCAGGTCGTTCTTGGAGGCAAAGAGCCCCGAATCTGCGGTGCGCGAGCAGATGGAGACCGAGAACGGGTTCGACCCGGCGGTCTGGAGCCAGATGGGCGAGCAGATGGGTCTGCAGGGGCTGCACATCCCGGAGGAGTACGGCGGCTCGGGTTACTCGTACGTCGAGCTCGGCATCGTGCTGGAGGAGATGGGTCGTGCCCTGTTGGCCGCCCCGTTCTTCTCGTCGGTCGTCCTTGCCGCGAACACGTTGCTGCACAGCGGCGACGATGCTGCGAAGAAGACGCACCTGCCGGGGATCGCCAGCGGCGAGACGATCGCGACACTCGCGTTCACCGAGCCGTCGGGCAAGTGGGACGAAGCCGGCATCACGATGGAGGCGACCGGGTCCGGCGACAACTTCACGTTGAACGGGACGAAGATGTTCGTCCTCGACGGCCACACCGCGAACCTCGTCATCGTCGCGGCGCGCACCGCCAAAGGCGTCAGCCTGTTCGCGGTCGACGGTGCCGCGAACGGCCTCACGCGCACCGCGCTGTCGACGATGGATCAGACACGCAAGCAAGCCAAGCTCGAGTTCGCAGACACGCCAGCGGCGCTGATCGGTGTCGAAGGCGATGGGTGGAAGGTGTTGTCGACCGTGCTCGATCTCGCGGCCGTCGGCCTCGCGGCCGAGCAAGTCGGCGGGGCGCAGAAGGTGCTCGAGATGGCCGTCGAGTACGCCAAGGTACGCGTCCAGTTCGGTCGGCCGATCGGTTCGTTCCAAGCGATCAAGCACAAGTGCGCTGACATGTTGCTGGAAGTCGAGTCGGCCAAGAGCGCGGCGTACTACGGCATGTGGTGTGCAGCCGAGTTGAACGATGAGCTCGCATCGGTCGCATCGCTCGCGAAGGCGTATTGCAGTGAGGCCTACTTCCACGCAACGGCCGAGAACATTCAGATCCATGGCGGCATCGGGTTCACGTGGGAGCACCCCGCGCACCTGTACTTCAAGCGCGCCAAGTCGTCAGAACTGTTGTTCGGCGACCCGACGTATCACCGCGAGTTGCTGGCTCAACGCATCGGAATCTGACCTTTTTCCTTCTCGTTTGCACGGGTTTAAGTGCAAGGAGGCCGTGGGTACTGTCCGGCCCGCAAGCGGACCCACCAACGAGAGGGAAATTCATATGGCAAGCAAGAGAGCTTTTGCATTGACGGCGGTCGGGCTGGCCGCTGCCGTCGCGATCCCGACGGTCGCCTTCGGTAACGCCCGGCCCAATCCCACGGCGCAGACCAACACGCCACTAGTCGCTCGGATGACCGGCGCGCAGGAAGTGCCGAACTCGACGCCCGGCGCGCAGACGCAAGATCCCGACGGTCTTGGTAGCGCAGCGGTGACGTTCGACCTGGGCGCGACGCCTGCTGACGTGTGCTGGGACCTGACGTACACCGGCCTCACCGGAACGCCGATTGCCGCGCACATCCATGGGCCCGCCGCACCGGGCGTGACCGCGCCGGTCGTCATCGGGTTCACACCGTTCACGACGCTGACCCCGACCGGCGCATCGTCGTGCCGCAACCTGACCGCCGGCGAGGCAACGATCGCAGCGGACATCGTGGCGCACCCGGAGAACTACTACGTCAACGTGCACACCACTGACTTCCCCGGTGGCGCGATCCGTGGCCAGCTTTCGACCGGAGCTGCACCTGCCGGCGCCGTGCACCTTCTGCCGACCCCGCTGCGTGCATACGACTCGCGGCTCAATGCCGGGCCGAAGATCCAGCCAGGTGAGACCAGGACGATCAACTTGAACAGTGGCTTCTTGTTGAACTCGCCGACCGTCAACACACCGGCAGTCCCCGCCGGGGCGACGGCTGCAATCATCACGCTCACGGTCGCGGAGACCAACGCCCCAGGCGGCTTCCTCACGATCTACAGCGCGGCGAGCACGCAACCGGCGACCAGCAGCATCAACTGGAAGGCGGCCGACCAAGACATCGCGGTCGGCACACAAGTTGCAGTTGACCCGAACGGAAACATCAAGGTGACCGACGGCGTCAACACGGCACCAACTCACTTCATCATCGACGTGGTGGGTTACCTGTACTGACATTTGCGAGCGAGCGCCGAGATCCCTCCCGGATCTCGGCGCTTTCGCTTTTTTGGACGTCGGGTTACTGGGATGGGTCACTGAGTCGTCGATGACGCATGTCCTAGGGTTTGAACATGCAGAGGAAAACATGGGGTGCCGTCGCGGCCGTCGGAGTCGTCGCCGCAATTGCGATTCCGACCATCGCGTTCGGCAACGCCCGCAACAACAACGGCAATCAGAACTTCTTCCAGAAGGCGCAGACGCCGTACATCGCCAGACTGCTCGGCACCAACGAGTCGCCGACCGGTGATCCCGATGGTGCCGGCACGGCTGCGATCACGTTCGACATCGTTGATGGGACCGCGCTCGGTGCCGAGGTGTGTTGGGACCTCAACTACACGGGCATCCTTGCGCCGCCGATTCAGGCGCACATCCACGCCGGGGGCCCGGGCGTCAACGGTGTGATCATCGTCCCGTTCTCGAACCTCGGCGCGAGCAGCG
>DASWRR010000584.1:0-8011 GCA_036403055.1 Ilumatobacteraceae bacterium
TGTCCGCCGCCGCCGCACAGTGCGGCGGCGCCGAGGGACCCGCCGCGGCGACGCAGTTCGTGCAGCAACGTTAGGGCGAGCCGGTTACCACTCATCCCGATGGGGTGCCCGAGAGCGATTGCGCCGCCGTTCACGTTGACGACGTCGTCACCAACTCCGAGGTCGCGCATCGACGCGATGCCCACCGCGGCAAACGCCTCGTTGATCTCGAACAGGTCGATGTCGCCGACGCTCTTGCCGACGCGGGCAAGTGCCGCGGCGATCGCCCTGCTCGGCTGATGCAGCAATGACGGGTTCTCCGGGCCGGCGACCATTCCATATCCGACGACCTGGCCGAGCGGCGTCGCGCCGCGTGCGTTCACGGCCCGTTCGCTCATCATCACCAAGGCGCACCCGCCGTCGCTGATCTGCGACGCGTTCGCAGCCGTGATCGTGCCGTCCTTGTCGAACGCAGGACGCAAGGTCGCGAGCGACTCCATCGTGGTGCCGGGCCGCACGCCTTCGTCGGTCTCGACGAGGATCGGGTCCGACCGCTTCTGCGGAACGCTGACCGGCGTGATCTCGTCGGCGAAGCGACCGTCCTTGATCGCGTTCGCGGCGCGCTCGTTGGACTTCACGGCGATCTCGTCCTGCTCTTCGCGCGTGATGCCACCGCCGTTGTAGCGCTCCGTTCCGAGCCCCATCAGACACGCGTCGAAGGCACACCACAGACCGTCGGCGATGATCGAATCAGCGAGCTCGGCGTTGCCGTAGCGGTATCCGGTACGCGCACCCTGGGCGAGATACGGAGCGTTGCTCATGCTCTCCATGCCGCCGGCGATCACGATGTCGGCGTCACCCGCGGCGATCATCTGGTCGGCGAGGTAGATGGTGTTGAGCCCCGACAAGCAGACCTTGTTGATGTTGACGCTCGGGACGCTCATCGGAATCCCCGCCTTGACCGCGGCCTGCCGCGACGGGACCTGCCCCTGGCCGGCCATCAGCACCTGGCCCATCAAGACATGCTCCACCTCGTCAGGCGCGACCCCGGCGCGCTGGAGCGCGGCCTTGATCGCAAGACCACCGAGGTCCGCTGCACTCAACGAGGCGAGCGCTCCCCCGAGCTTGCCGATCGGCGTTCGTGCTCCCGCAACGATGTACGACCATGCCATGTCCGATGCTCCTCTCGATTCGAGCTGTGCATCACACGCTACGGAAGAACGGCCGGCGTTGTCATGGCCAGCGCGTCGTAGACCTCGCGAGTTTCGTAGCCCATCGCCCACAGGACGACCCCCGACCAGCCGGCGTTGAGCGCGGCCTGGGCGTGCATCTGGATCGTGATCGCGTCCCCGTAGTGGACGAAGTGACGCACGGTGCACGACAGCTGGACGGTCGGCGGTGTCAGCCGCAACGCCGGTTGCAGTCCTGTCGACGCAGCAGGGTTCCCGACGCTCGGTACGCCGTTCACCGGACGGACATAGGGCGGCGCGGGGATCGGCGTCGTGCTGTACCCGGTTGCAACCACGTCGTAGGAGAACGTCACCTCGCCGGTCGCATCGCGGGTGAGCACCGGCGAGCCGTGGGCCGCGATCACGCCTTGCATGTTGTCGAGCTCGATGCTCCGAGTTGCGAGCGCGCCATCCGGGCAGATCTCCGCGGCGTTGACCTTGCGTCCCCAGTCGCGCCCGTACGAAGGGATGCCGAGCTGCAGCTTCCCGTGTGGCACCAGCGGTCCGTTGTAGGCGATCACCAGGTTGACCCACGACATCGGCGAGATCGGCCCCGGATTTGCGACGCTCCAGTCGTAGACCATCAAGCGCACACGATCCGCGACCGCGCCGATCTCGGCAGGTGCGTACACGGGATACCCGCGCACGCCGCCTGCCTCCATCCACGTCGGAGGGATGGTGACCGACAACAGCTTGCCGTTCGCATGCAACGTGTTCGCCAGCTCCGTGATGAACGCGATCCACAACGGCTTCGTCGCGTCCCATGTCGGCGCTCCATCAGCGAAGGCGAAGCCCTCGTAGTCGAGATCGATGCCGTCGAAGCCACTGCCGACGACGAGCGCGACGATGTTCTGCACGTGCTGCGTCCGCCGCGCCGGATCGAGGAGGATGCCGGTGGCCATCGTCAACTTGCCGCTGCCGTCCGTGATCGACGGCAGCACCTTGATGCCGCGGGCCGTCGCATCGAGCACCGTCTTGTCGAGCTCGGCCTTTGAACCGGTGAGTCCGATGGTGCCGTCCGCAAGTGCGGTGAAGAAGAACGGCGAGATGTCGGTGAACATCTGCGATGCGGCAGAGTTGAAGCCGACTCGACCCTGCGGGGCGTTCCAGTACGGCACCCAGCCACTGACGAACCGGTTCGGGTTGCACGCGCTCAGCAGGATCATCGCGACCGCCGCCAGGGCCGCGCGCCGAGTACCGCGTCTGCGTACGTTGGGCACCTCGGAAGGGTAGTGGAAACCGTCGGCGCACGCAGCGCGGCGGAACCTGCGCTCTGCGTTGGAACTGTTGCGAGCGCTCATACGTTCGTCTGCGTCTCGTCGAGCCCGAGTGGTTGACTGACGCAATGCTGCTGACGGAGATCGACCACATTGCCATTGCCGTTCGCGACCTCGAGGCTGCGATCGACTACTATCACCGCGCGTTCGGCGCGGAGGTGCACCACCGCGAGGTGGTCGAGAGCGACGGCGTCGAGGAAGCGTTGTTGAAGGTCGCCGACAGCTACATCCAACTGACCGCTGCAACGCGACCCGACTCGCCGATCGCCCGGTCGATCGAGAAGCGCGGTGAGGGCCTGCACCACGTGGGGTACAGAGTCGATGATTGTGCGGCTGCGCTCGCGGCGATGGTGGCTGCAGGCGCCACGCCGATCGACGCGGCACCGCGCCCGGGCAGTCGCGGGACAACGGTTGCGTTCGTCCATCCGAAGGGCAGCTTCGGGACGTTGATCGAGCTCGTTCAGGAGTAGTTCGCCGCGTCGTGCATCGCGCGTTCAGCGCAGATACAGCGCCTCGGCGGATCCACTGCTGACGAGCCAACCCTGCTCCTGCATCCGGTGCTCGACGAGCGTCGCGACCTGAGCGCGGAGCTCTTCGTTTGCCTCGAGGCACTGCTGCAATGCTGCGGTGGCCGTTGCGAGATCGGCTTCGACCTTCGCCAGCCGGCTGACGCCGTCGGCCGAGAGATCACCGGCGGTCGTACGACGCTCGACGCCGTCGAGTCGGGTGTTGACCTCGTTGCGCAACTTCTCGACCAGACCGATGACGGTCGACTGCGAGCGATCGAGATCGGCACGCGCCTCCGTCTTCACGGCTTCGCTGTCCGTCTTTGCGATCGTTGCGTACGCGGCCATCGATGTGTATTGCGACATCACTTGTTGCTCGAGCTTGACGAGCCGGTTGCGAAACTCGACCGCGACGACGGCTCCGGTCTGCTCGTGCTCTGCCGGGAGAAACGGCTCCAGCAGTTCGTCGAGTTCCATCCAGCTCTTGTCGTTGCGGCGCATCAGGTTGTCCTTCCCTACGTACCCGCACCCACGCGCGTACATAGGACGTATCGGTTCGCGCCACTTGAGTCTTGAACGCAAAACGCTTGATGAATGCTTGCGAATTTTCCCCTCAAGGATTCGACGGGAACCTCCGATCATCTATTTGCGCTTGCGGGGACAGACCGAGAGCGTTCACAACGTGGATTGAAACCCTAAAAGCGGGAGGAACGCTAACCATGGAAAACCACATCGAAGCAGTAGAGACAAAGCAAGACAAGGGCTTCACGCTCGTTGAATTGCTGATCGTCATCGTGATCCTCGGCATCTTGGCCACCGTTACGGTGTTCGCGGTGACCGGCATCACCAACAAGGGCAAGACCAGCGCTTGCCAGTCCGACGCCAAGACGCTTCAGACGGCCGAGGAGTCCTACAGCGCCAACAACGGCGTGTACACGGCGAGCCAGCAGTCGCTCGTTGACTCCGGGCTGCTGCACTTGGCATCGTCGAAGTTCACTGTCAACGTGTACGTCAAAGGAACAGCCGTCCCGGCAAACGCCGGTCCTGACGGCATCGCCGGCAATGCCGACGACAAGGCAGCGATTGCTGCTCCGCCTGGGACTCCCATTGATACCTACACCGTGAGCGGCGTCGCCGGCGGCGACTGCGCAGGCATGACCTTCTGATCGCTGATCAGAATTACATCTGAAGGAGCCGGGCCCTCGGGCCCGGCTCCTTTTGCGTTTTCCAGGAACTCTGCCGCTGTGATAGCACCCGACGTGGAATCCGCAGAACACTCGAGCACGTGCCACGGTGGCGTTACAACGTCATCGGACGAGCGACGTTCGGCCGACATGTTGTACGAGCTGTACGTCGAGTGCCGAAGCCGTTCGATCACGTTGTGCCTCGCCGCCCGATTGTTCTGGTACACGCCCGAGACGGGCTCGCTCTGGAGGCGATGATCGCTCGACTCGCCAGCGGTCGCATTGACGTCGAGCATCTCGTGCTGATGGGACGAGGCCCGACCGCGTTCAGCTGGGCCAAGCTCTGACGCGGCGTAGCCGCGGTGGCGTCGGTGCCGTCGTCGGCGCACCGGCCTCACTGAAGGCACTGCACCCGACCGTCGACGCGGCCCCGATTCGGTGCTCTCCCGTTTGGGTGTGACTGCGGAATCCATGCGCGACTGGATGCGCGTTGCCCAAACTCCTCGCCTGTCTGGAGCAGGGGGTACTTAGCGGACGAGCTCCATGCGCATGCCCGCTTCATCCCAGTTGGGGTCCATCGGCAGGCGGCTCATCGCCCGCCCAGCGGCACGACGCGCGGTCCACACGAGAGCGCAGGCCTGCATCAGATGCAACTGTCCGGCGCCAGCCGGCGGCAGACGGAGGATCACGTCCTCCACGCCCGGCAGCTTCTCGCGCAGCAGTTCCATGCGCTGCAGCACGCCCTCCGGGTGGAACGGTGATGTGTTGAGCGGCTCATCACCGTTGAGGCTGGTGAAACTGAGATCGGGGTGCGCGGCGAAGAACATGCGCTGATGAAACGGTTGGATCTCTCGTTCCGCCTCGCGCCACCACTTGAACCTGCGGAAGTCATCGTTGGTCAGCCACGGCTCGATCTCACGCGCCTCTTCACGCGTGCGTGCCCGCAAGGCCGCACGACACGGCATCGGCCTCACGCCGACGACTCGTGGCCAGCCGACCATGTCGCGAGCCTCGGCATCGCATGGACGATACGGACCAGCGGCATCCTCGTAGAACCCGATCGGCGCATAGATCGCCGCGGCGTCGAACTTCGGCTTGTACTCGAGCACCTCGACGAGGCTGCGAACGACCTCTGGCTCCTCGGCATTCACGGTCACGCCGGCGAGCCGCGCCGGAACGATCAACCAGCCGCCTGGACACGGCACGATGCCGCCCAGCGTCTTGTACGGAAGCTTCGCGGCAACCATTGCGGTGAGGCGTCGTCAGACGCCGATCAGCTGCCCTGAACCGGTCGTCGCCGCCTGGCCCGAGGCCACCGTGGCCTGCGCCAGCATCTGCGACCGCTGCGTTGCAGCCTGCGCGAGGATCTCCTTGGGGTAGGCGCTGGCGCCCGCCGCCGTCTCGAAGCTGATGATGCCGCTGGCGACCAGACGGGCGAGGTCCATCTCGATCGTCTGCATGCCCTCTTGCTGACCGGAGATCATCGTGTTGCGCAGCTGACGCGTCTTGCCTTCACGGATCAGGTTGCGGACGGCGTCGTTGGCCATCAACACCTCGTAGGCGGCAACTCGTCCGCCGCCCTCTGCGGGGAGCAAACGCTGGCTGATGACGCCCTGCAGCGAGCCGGCGAGCATGATCTGGATCTGGTCGCGGCGCTCTGGCGGGAACACGTCGACGATGCGGTCGAGCGCCTGCGAAGCGTCGTTGGTGTGCAACGTGCCGAAGACGAGGTGGCCGGTCTCGGCGAGCGTCAGCGTGATCGCGATCGAGTCGAGGTCGCGCATTTCGCCGAGCAGGATGACGTCAGGGTCTTCACGCAGTGCACTGCGAAGACCGTCGGTGAAGCTGAGCACGTCGGTGCCGACCTCGCGCTGGTTGACCATCGCCATCTTGTGTGCGTGGAGGTACTCGACGGGATCCTCGATCGTGAGGATGTGCACCGGTCGCGTCGCGTTGATGCGATCGATCATCGCCGCCAACGTCGTGCTCTTGCCGGAGCCGGTCGGACCGACAACGAGCACGAGCCCGTACGGCTTGTTCAAGATGTCCGTGCACGCAGGTGGCGCGCCGAGCTCCTCGAGCGAACGAACGCGGAACGGCACGACGCGTAGCGCGAGGGCGTACGTGTTCCGTTGCTTGTAGGCGTTCGCACGAAAGCGGCCGAGTCCGTCGAGCCCGAACGAGAAGTCGACCTGTTGCACTTCGTCGAGCTCTTTGCGTTGGAAGTCCTGGAGCAACGAGAACACGATGCGCTCGGTCTCTTGCGGCGTGAGGATGCCGACACCCTCGAACGGCACGAGCACGCCGTCACGGCGCGCTGTCGGCGGACGGCCGACGGAGAGGTGCAAGTCGCTGGCACCAGCTGCGACGCTCGCCTGCAGCAACGTGACCAACATCTGGTCTGGATTGAACATCGGACTAGCCTCCCGTTTTGCCCGCCGCCCCCGAGGAGTGGCTCAACTACTTATGACGATTGCGATTGCTGCCGCGTACGGCCTTCTGTTCGGTTCCTTCCTCACCGTGGTAGTCGACCGGGTGCCACGTGGCGTCTCGATCGTCTCCCCTGGTTCGGCGTGTGGAAACTGCGGCCTCGACCTTGGTTTCCGTGATCTTGTTCCGGTGTTCAGTTGGCTCGCACTGCGAGGCAAATGTCGCCGCTGTCGTATGAACATCGGCAAAGAACCGCTCGTTCTTGAGTTGGTTACGTCTCTGCTGTTCGGATTGTTTGCCTGGAAGTTCGGCCTGGATTGGGCCCTCCCGGCGTTCTGCGCACTCGCAGTCGGTTTGGTCGGGCTGAGTTGGATCGACCTTCGAACCAAGCGACTGCCGCGCAAGATCATCTACGTCACCGCTGCCTTCGGGATTCCGCTGCTGTGCGTTGCTGCACTGGTGCGGCACGAGCCGCGGCGGATCTGGGGAATGCTGCTCGGCGCAGGGTTGGCGCTCGCCTTCATGGCGCTCGTGTACGTCCTCAGCCGCGGCGGGATGGGCGATGGAGACGTGCGGCTTTCACCGTTGCTCGGTGCGTACCTCGGATGGCTGAACCCGGGGTTCGTCGCCGTCGGGTTGTTCATCGGCTTCCTCGCAGGTGCCGTGGTCGGCGTCGCGATGATGGCAATCGGGCGCGCCGGCCGAAAGACTGCGGTGCCGTTCGGACCGTTCCTCGCGCTCGGCACGATCGTTGCGTTCTTCGTCGGACAGCGGTGCGTCGACGTGTTCATGCGCCGCTGATATCCGCATCGCGTCAGACGCCGGACTTCGCCCCGTCCAACACGCCGTACATCGCCTGCACCAGCGCGACCGCGACGAAGCCGACGATCATGCCGACGAAGATGATCATGAGTGGTTCGAACATCGTCGTGAACTTCTTGATGCGGCTCTCCAGCTCGCGGTCGAAGTACAGGCTCGCGACCTCGAGCTGCTTGTCGAGCGTTCCGGTCTCTTCGCCCACCTTGAACATCTGCTTGGCTGCGCCCGGAAAGAGCTCGGTTGCGGCAAGCGGCTTGGAGAAGCCGCCGCCCTCGGTCATCTCGATCTGAGCGACCTCGAGGCGCTCACGGAAGACGGAGTTCGACGTCGACTCGGTCGTCGTCTTCATGCCTTCCGGCAACGGAACGCCTGCCTTCACCATGGCGGCCAGAATTCGGCAGAACCGTTCGAGGATCGCGTACTCGACGATGCCCTTGATGATGGGGATGCGCAGGACGAGCCGATCCTTGACGAGACGCCCGGAATCGGTCTTGAACAGCCAGTACATCGCACCCATGAAGGCGCAGAACACGCTGAACGGGATGTACCACAGCGTGCTGAACAAGGTGGCCACGAACAACAGGCTG
>DASWRR010000585.1:0-5731 GCA_036403055.1 Ilumatobacteraceae bacterium
GCCGACGCCACGATGTCGTCGAGGCCGTGCGCAGGGTGCCAGTCGAACAGCGTGGCAGCGCGTGATGGATCGGCGTACGTTGCGACGGGATCGCCGGGACGGCGCGGCGCCGGCTCCCACGGCACCGGTCGGCCGGTGATGCGCTCGGTCGCGGCGATGACTTCCATGACGCTGCTGCCGTGCCCGGTGCCAACGTTGACCGCGGTCGATGTTCCGCCGGCGCCGAGGTAGTCGAGCGCCTTCACGTGCGCGTCGGCGAGGTCGTCGACGTGGATGTAGTCGCGGATGCACGTGCCGTCCGGCGTCGGGTAGTCCATCCCGAACACCTGGACCGGCGGACGCTTGCCGAGCGTTGCCTTCATCACGAGTGGGATGAGGTTGTACGACTGCCGCCAGTCCTCGCCGATCCGGCTGTCGGCGCTCGCCCCGGCGGCGTTGAAGTAACGAAGGCTGACTGATCGGAGCCCGTGACTGACGCCGTACCAGTAGAGGACGCGCTCGGTGATCGCCTTCGACTCGGCGTACACGCTCTCCGGTTTGATCGGTTCGTCCTCGGTCACCGGGACCACGGACGGGTTCCCGTAGACGGAGCACGACGACGAGAAAACGATGTCGCGCACGCCTGCGGTCAGCATCGCCTCGACGAGCTTGACCGTACCGGTCACGTTGTTGAGCCAGTACTTGGACGGCTGCTCCATCGATTCGCCGACGCTCTTGTACGCCGCGAAGTGCACCACCTGCGTGATGTCGCGTCGATCGCAGAGATCGACGACGAGATCGAGGTCGGCGATGTTGCCTTGGACCAGCTCGGCCTCGATGACAGCGTTGCGATGGCCGTACTCCATCGAGTCGAGCACGACCACTTCGTGGCCGAGTGCTGTGAGGCGGCGGACGGTGTGCGAGCCGATGTAACCGGCGCCGCCTGTGACGAGGATGCTCATGCGATGCCTTCTGCTGTGCGGAACCAATCGATCATCCGAGTCAGTCCGTCGCGCAGTTCGACCGATGGCTTCCATCCATAGGTCGCGCTGATCAGGCTGATGTCGGGACACCGTCGCGCGGGATCGCCCTCGCGCTCCGGCGGCAGCGGGACGTTGATGATCTCGCTCGTGGAGTTGGTCAGTCCGACGATGATGTCGGCAAGCTCACGAATCGTGAACTCCTCGGGGTTGCCGACGTTGACCGGCGAGTCGAGATCGCCGTCGAGCACCGCCGTCAACCCGACGATCTCGTCGGACACGTGACAGAAGCTCCGCGTCTGGAGGCCGTTGCCGTGCAGGGTGATCGGCTCGTTGCGCAGAGCCTGGACGATCAGGGTGTTGACGACGCGACCATCGTCGGGTCGCATCCGTTCTCCGTAGGTGTTGAAGATGCGCGCGATGCGCACGTCGACGCGATGCACGCGGTGGTACGCCATCGTGATCGCTTCACTGAACCGCTTCGCTTCGTCGTAGCAACTCCGCGGCCCGATCGAGCTGACGTTGCCCCAGTACGTCTCGGGTTGGGGATGCACCAGCGGATCGCCGTACACCTCGCTCGTCGAGGCGAGGAAGAAGCGAGCGCCGTGGTCGCGCGCGACATCGAGAAGGTTTCGAGTTCCCGTCGAACCGACCGCGAGGATCTCCAGCGGCATCGACGCGAAGTCGGCCGGCGACGCAGGACTGGCGAAGTCGAGCACGGCGTCGAACTTCGCGCCGAACTGCGGCAGCGGGAAGGTGATGTCGTGGTCGACGAGCTCGAACCCGCGTGTGCCGGCGAGGTGGGCGATGTTGGATCGGCGACCGGTCGCGAAGTTGTCGATCACCGTCACGTCGTCGCCGCGGGCGAGCAACAGTTCGGCGAGATGCGAGCCGACGAAACCGCCGCCACCCGCGAGCAGATGGCGCATCACTGGCCGGTCGTTCGCGATGAGGGGTGCATCTCAGCTTCCGGTGTCGTAGGTCAGGTGAGTGCCACCGCCGACTTCGTCGAGGGTCCACACTTCGGCGGTCGTCGTGGACGTGAAGTACAACGCGTCGGCCTGCTCACTGGTGTCCCACCCCGTCGTCAGCAACGCCTTCAAGTGATCTGTCGCCGTGGGGAAGTCGCTGGCGATGTCGTACTCGAGGCGCGTCCGGTGCGATGGCGTGTCGGCGAGGGAGCTCACTCCGTACTCATACCCGATGCTCGACAGCACGCCACCGACGTTCACCGCGATCGCGTCTTGGTTCAGCACTGACGACTGGAGCGCAGGCGGCAGATCGGAGAACGTCGGCACGACCTTGGCGAAGGCGTAGTCGATCCGCTTGATGTGAACGACACCGAGTTGATCGACGGCGCTCACCTCGACGGACCAACCGGGCGGATCGCCTTGCACCGTGGTCGGCTGCGCGTCGAACCCGTGAATCGTGACGGAGCCGTCGGCGCGCGTCGTCGGTGTGATCGTGTACGTCGGGCTCGGCGCGAGGCTGGTCTCGATCGCGCTCAGCGTCGCCTCGGGATCGATCGGCCCGGTCATGAACGTCGCCGTCGTCGAGTTGATGCCGACGGTGCGTTCGAAACCGAGCAGCCGCACGTCGGGTCCGCTGGGAACCGCCATCGGCGTGACCAACCACGTCTGCAGAATGGCGTTCGGATCACCGGTGTAGCCCTGATGCTCCGATGCGAGCTCGTCGGCGTTCGCAGGGAACGGCTTGTTGCCGACGGCGATCGGGATGAGCACGGATGGATCGACCGGCACGAGCGTGGACGCGGGCGCAATCGTCGATGTCGGCGGCGCAGTCGTCGACGAGGGCAGCGGCTCGATGGTCGCCGTCGTGGTGGTCTGCGCAATCGCAGCGGCAATGGTCGCGGCGACAACCGGCGGTTGGGTCGCGGGTGTTGCTCTCTGCGAGCTCGCGCATCCGACCAACAGCACTGTCGCGGCGAGCCACAAAGGTCGTGCCAGGGCCCGCGTCATGAAGGGCGATTCTATGGGTTCAGCGTCCGATGCCCTGGTGATCGAAGCCGGCCCGGCGCCAGTCGTTTCGTTCCAACAGGTTGCGGGCGTCGACGACCGCGCGGCCAGTCATCACCTCTGCCACCTTGGCGATGTCGAGCCATCGGAAATCGTCCCACTCGGTCAGGACCGCGAGCACGTGCGCGCCGCTGCACGCGGCGTACGCATCGCCGGCGATCGTGATGTCATCCGGGAGGCCGGGCTTCGGGCCGTCGACGGTCGGGTCGAACGCCTGCACGGTTGCGCCCGAGGCCACGAGTCGTTCGATGATCGCCAGCGAGGGCGAGTCGCGCAGGTCGTCGGTGCGCGCCTTGAACGTCAGCCCCCACACTGCGACGACGGCAGCGCTCACGTCGCCGCCCGCCGCGATGCGGATCTTGTCGGCAACGCGATCGAACTGCTCCTCGTTCAGCGTGATCACACCGGCGAGCAGATCGAAGTCGTAACCCGCATCGTTGGCGATCTTCAACAGCGCGCGCGAGTCCTTCGGAAAGCAACTGCCGCCCCAGCCAGGCCCTGGCCGGAGGAAGTCTTGACCGATGCGCTTGTCCGACCCCATGCCGACCATCACATCGTTGACATCGGCGCCGACGCCTTCGCAGATCGCCGCGATCGCGTTGACGAAGCTGAGCTTGGTCGCGAGGAAGGCGTTGGCCGCGTACTTGATCGTCTCCGCGGACGCTGGATCAGTGACGATCACGGGGGCGCTGATGCCGTCGTACAACGCGGACACCTTGAGTGCGGCGGCCTGATCGTCGCACCCGACGACGACGCGATCGGGCTTGAGGAAGTCCTGGACCGCTGACCCTTCGCGGAGGAACTCCGGGTTCGACACGACCTTGACGTCGGCGCGGCGCATGACGCGCTCGACGACTTTGGCGCTACCGACGGGCACGGTCGACTTGTTGACGACCACCGCCTCGTACGGCAGGACCGGGCCGATCTCGCGAGCCGCAGCCTCGATGTAGCTGAGGTCGGCAGAACCGTCGTCGCCCTGCGGGGTCGGCACGCACAGGAACGCGATCTCGCAATCGGCTGCAGCATTCGCCGCTCCGAGCACGAACGACAGCCGGCCGCCGGCAATGCCCTCCTGCACGAGCTCTTGCAGACCGAGCTCGACGATGCGGATCACGCCTCGACGAAGGCTCTCGATCTTGACGGGATCGATGTCGGCGCAGACGACCTCGTGACCCATGTGGGCGAAGCACGCGCCGGTGGTCAGTCCGACGTAACCGGTGCCGATCACCGCGATCTTGGTCATGGGTTGGAGAGGTTATCCCTGCGTCCCGTGCCCGTCCCGGGTCTCCGACTACTCGATGTCCAACGAGTCGAACGTCAAGGTGAGCTCTTCGACGACGACATCGTTGCCGTGCGCGTCGAGCGGAGACGTCGCGTACTTCACCGGGAACGCATTGCGGAAGTGCCACGTCCACACCGGCGCCCGTTCTTCGTCGAGCAACGTGACGGTGACGTTGCGGTCGACGTCGCGCTGACCCTCGCGAGCCTGCTTCCACCAATCCCAGAGATCGGTCGAGCCGAGCAGGTCTCGACGCAGCACGAGCTGGCCGTACTTGACGAGACCCGGTTGCTTGTGCGAGTCCGCCGCCTTGTCGTTACCGCTGCGGAACACGACTTCGTCGACGATCGCGTCGGGGATCTCGACCTGGAAGAACTGCGCCCCGACGCTGCCGGGGTCGCCCGCGCCGAGATCGACCAGGAAGTTCGACGCTTCGTACGGATGGTCTCGGGAGATCGGCATCCAATCATCATGTCACGTTGTCAACGATGCAATAACGATATATCGTGACTGCATCACAACCGCTGGCCTGACGCTGGCATGAACAAGGAGATGCACATGGATCCACGATCCGACGAACACGACCACTTCGGCGGCCGACGAGAGCGCGGCGGCCGGCGTGGCAGGGCATTCGGCTTCGGCCCGGACGCACCGATGGGCAGAGGGCCGCGCCGCGGTCGCGGCGACGTACGCACCGCAGCACTGCTGCTGCTGCTCGAGCGGCCGATGCACGGCTACGAGATGATCACCGAGATCCGCGAGCGCAGCGGTGGCGCCTGGAGCCCGAGCCCGGGCGCGATCTACCCGACCATCCAGTTGCTCAACGACGAAGGTCTCATCACGACGCAGGACCAGGACGGCAAGAAGGTGTCGGCATTGACCGATGAGGGGCGCAAAGTTGCCGAGGAGCTGTCGACGACGAAGACGGCGCCGTGGGACGACGCGTCGAGTGACGCCGGGGAAGGCGCACCGAGCCTGCGGCACGCGATTCACCATCTGCTGATGGCGACCAAGCAAGTGGCGATGGCCGGAACGGATGCGCAACGCACTCGCGCCACCGCGCTGCTCGACGAGACGCGTCGCAAGATCTACGCGCTGCTCGCCTCCGACGAGGTCTGAGCGACCGTCGCAAAACCACACAACGCGTCGGGGCTACCATGCCGCGTACACATTGGGGGACATTCAAAGGAGGGGCAGTGTCGACATTCACGTACGACGTTGACTACGAGGAGTCCCGCAATCGGCTGACGGTTGCGTTCCGGATGATCTTGGCAATACCGCACCTGATCATCTCGAACGTATGGGGATATCTCGCCCAGGTGCTCGGCGCGGTGCAGTGGTTCATCATCTTGTTCACCGGCAAGCGCAACGAGGGCATCTGGAACATGCAGCAGAGCTGGCTCACGTACTACTCGCGGGTCATCGGTTACATCAGCTTGCTGTTCGACGAGTATCCG
>DASWRR010000586.1:0-23960 GCA_036403055.1 Ilumatobacteraceae bacterium
CGCGACGAGATGTCGAGCAGGTCGGCCATGCGTGAACCGTAGTCAGCCGGCGTCCTGCGGGTGAGCGGCGAGATACGTTGCCGCATCGATCGGCGCCGTGTGCGAGTAGCCGATCGGAAGACGAACGGTGCCGGCGGACGACCCGTAGAACACCTGCCATTCGCGGTACGCGTCGTACAGCTTTGGGTTGTCGCGCATGTTCTCGGCGAACGCAGTCACGGTCGCGACGTACGAGTCGTTCGGGTTGTACTGATGCAGGGCGATCGTCATGTCTGCCGGGCCGCCGCTCTGGGCGAGATACGTGGCCGCACCGATGATTGCATCGTGTGGAATCGACGGATCGCCGACACAGCACCCTGCCCACGTTGCTGGAAGGAACTGCATCGGGCCAACGGCGCCGGCGGAGGACACGCCAATGATTCGTCCCATTCGGGTCTCCTGCAGATGAATGGCCGCAAGCCAGTACCACGCGACCCCCGTCGTGGCCTCGGCCTCTGCGTAGTACCCGCGCAACTCGTCCGGCGCGAGCGGCTCGACGATCGTCCAGGCGGGCAACGTCGCGCTCGGGGCAGACGGGTTTGGATCAGCGGCGCGGCGGGCCTCGCCGAGCTCGCGGGCTCGAACGATTCGCTCGACGTACGGTCTGACGTCGTCGCCCACGCCGGCCAACACCTCCTCGTCCAGGTCGGAATTCGCTGCGAGGTACCGATACCACAGCTGTTGCGTCGCGCCGGCGCCGGGCTCGCCGTGTGCCGCCGCCCTCTCCGCCGCGGTGAGCCCGTTCGCGACCTGGGCCGCGGTGGGCGCGTCGGTGATCCGACTCGTGAGTGCCAGGATCGTCGTTGTCGTCGCCCGGAACGGTGGACCGCTGCTCGACGTCGTCGCGACGGTCGTGACTGCGGCACTGGGCGTCGATGTCGCAGACCTGTCCGCAATCGGATCGCTCGAGCAAGCGCCGACGATCGCGACCAGCGCGCACGCAGTCGCAAACCGATCTGGGCGCCAACGCCTCCGCGTGACCTCGCTCACAGCAACGAGTGTGGCACCCAGATCGTCAGCGCGGGAGGCCGAGGACGCGCTCGCCGATGATGTTGCGCATCACGTTCGACGTTCCGCCCATGATCGTGTACCCCGGTGTGTACATGAGACCCTGCGTCACGGGATCCCACAACGTCGCCTGCGGTCCAAGAGTGCGGGCGACGAACTCGGCGACGCGCGTCTCGTGTTCCGTGCCGAAGCACTTGGTCGCGGCGCTGAAGCCGATCGGCGCCTGGCGCAGGATTTCGCGGATCACGAGGAGCCGACCGATGCGATAGCCGATCTCCAACGCGGCGATCTCCTGGCGGACGACGGCGTTCGATCGATCAGCATGCTCGAGCGCGAACTGGTAGAGCGCGTAGTTGGAGACGAGGCGGTCGATTCCACCGCGCTCGTGCTCGAGTTGCTTCATCGTCTGCTTGAACGCGGCCCCCTCGACGCCGACCAGGTTCTCCAGCGGCACGCGCACGTCGGTGTAGAAGACCTCGCAGAAGTGCCGGTTGGTGGTCATGTCCTTGATCGGACGGATCTCGATGCCGGGCGTGTCCATCGGCACGATGATCTCGCTGATCCCGGCGTGGAGCGGGCCGTCGGTCGACGTGCGGCAGATGAGGTAGCAGTAGTCGGCGACTTCACCGAAGCTCGTCCAGATCTTCTGCCCGTTGATCACCCAGTCGTCTCCGTCACGGATCGCTGACGTCTTCAACGCGGCGAGGTCCGAACCGGCGTCTGGCTCGCTCATCCCGATGCACCACGTGGTCTCGCCCGACAGGATCCGGGGGAGGAACTCGGCTTGCTGGTCGGGCCGTCCGTACGCGATCAGCGACGGCCCCATCTGCCGATCGGCGAACCAGAACGCCGCGATCGGCGCGCCTGCCTTGATCATCTCCTCACCGACGATCAAGCGCTCGATCGGAGGTCGTCCGCCGCCACCGAACTCCTTCGGCCAGGTCATGCCGATCCATCCCTCGACCGCCATCTCCTTGGCGAACTCCTTCGAGTACCCGTTGATCCATGAATCGTTGTGACGGCCGAAGCGAGCGACCGCTTCGGTCGCCACCTGCCTCGCTCGCTCTCGCAACTGGACCTGTTCGGGTGTCCACGTGAAGTCCATCGGCGGCGATGCTACTGGCGGGCATCGAAATCACCGGTGGCCGCTCTACAAGATGTCGCTGCCGTCGGGGAAGAAGAACACGAACTGCGCGGAATCGGTGAAGTAGCCGCTGAGGTCGAGGATCCAGTGCGTCGGCGCCGAGTTGAAGATGCACACGTCACCGACTGCATCGACGGCGGAGATGACCATGTTCGGAACCGATTGATCGGCGACGAAGTTGACGTTCGACGCCAACGGCGGATCGTCGGCGCAGGGGTAGACCGTCAGAAATCCAGCGGACTGCGGTTCGGTGACGGTCGAATTCAGAACCACCGCCGTCGCGTCGGGAAAGTCGGCACCGAACGAAACGCTGAACACGCTCCTCGCGGCGACTGGCGCAGCGAAGGCGTCGCGCGTATCGGCCCAGCGCGCCGGGTCGAACACGATGAAACCGGACGGTGCCGATGCCGCGTACCATCCGGCCAGGTCTCCGATCAGATTCGTTCCGGCACTCGTGAAGAAGCAGACACGCTTGTTCGACGGGAGCGCGACGGTGACGAGGTTCGGCACCGTCTGCCCGAGCGACACGTTCAGGTTCGAGGCAACCGGTGGGTCCTGACCACACGGGTATGCCGTCACGAAGCCGGCACCGTCGACGTCCGTCGCGGTCAGGTTGAAGACGGCGGACGACGCATCGGCGGCGACGAAGGGTGTCATGTCGAACGAGAACACCGACCCGCGCTGCACCTTGCCGGTCTTTCGGGTGTCGAACATCCTGACTGGCGGTGATGGTGCGAAGCCGTCACCGGCGGCAGCGATGTAGTACCCGGCGAGGTCCGCGAGCAGATGAGTCGTCGCGGACGTGAAGAAGCAGATGTCGGTCCCGAACGAGGCGTCGACCGTCACGAGGTTCGGAACCGTCTGACCGGCGACGAAGTTGAGGCTCGATGTCTCGGGCTGTGTGCCGTCACATGGGTACACGGTGACGAATCCGCTCGCCGACGGTTGTGTCACCGTCACATTCATGACGATCGCCGTCGTGTCGACCGGAACGAACGCGCTGATGTCGAGGTGGTATGCGTGGCCCGCCGTAACCGGGGCGCCACCCGACCGCGTGTCGAACAGCCGAGTCGGGGTCAAGCCGACGAAGCCGGGTGCTGGTTCGGTCGTGTAGCGAATCTGCGGCGGCGAGGTAGGCGTGGGTTGAGCGCCGACCTTGTAGTACCCGTCGATCGATATGTCGACGGACGCATGTCCGAGAATCCTGATGCACAGCCCTGAAGGTCCCGTTGCGACCCCGGCCACCAACGAGGTCGTCGGCGTGTTCGCGGGGAAGTCAGCCTGGCTGGACAGCGACTGCTGGCCGCACGGGAACACCGATGCGAAGCCTGCGTCGGGCGAGAACGCGTCGAGCCACAACGCGTAGCCGGCTGGATCGGTTGGAACACCGAACCCGCTGAGATCGATGGGTGCCGAATCGACCGGTCCGACGACGGTCGTGACATACGAGAACGGCAGGTCGACGTACGACGCGCCACCTGATGGCATCACAGAGCCGAGGAGGTCGACGGCGACTCGCGGTACCGCGGCCGTCGTCGTGATGCAGACGCCGGTGGTCTGCGGCACGTAGACCTGATTCGTCGCGATGTCGGCGCCCGGCTCGATCGGGAGGACGACGTCCGTCGCTGGGTTCGCCGGCACCGCACAGTCGTGTGCCATCACGACACCGGTTGACGTTGCACCTGGCACGAGTGTGATCTGCAGGAGCACTTCCGACGAGTTCGGTGGGAAGGATGTCGGCGGGATGACATACCTTGCCGCCGGCAACGCGGCAGTGGAGTCGAAGACGCGAACCGGTTCGACGAACACGACGCCGGACATCGGGGCGGCGTGAACGTCGTTCGTCGCGACCGTGAGCGGCGGCGCCATCACCATTGCCGCGACCATCGCCGTCCGCCCCCAGCGCACACGGCACCGTAGCGCAACGAGACGTGGTCGCGATCCGAGGATGTGAACGGCCGCGCCCACCGAAGCTAGCCTGTACAAGTCCGATACAAGTGACCCGTTGTAGCGAGTGACCAGCAAAGGTGAGTGCCGTGGCGAAGATCAAGGTCGAGAACCCCGTTGTCGAGATGGACGGCGACGAGATGACCCGCATCATCTGGCAGTTCATCAAGGACAAGCTGATCCTGCCGTACCTCGACATCGACCTCCGCTACTACGACCTCGGGATCGAATCTCGTGACGCGACCGACGATCAGATCACGATCGACGCCGCCAATGCGACGAAGCAGTACGGCGTCGGTGTGAAGTGCGCAACGATCACTCCGGACGAGGCGCGGGTCGCGGAGTTCGGTCTGAAGAAGATGTGGAAGAGCCCGAACGGGACGATCCGCAACATCCTCGGCGGCGTCATCTTCCGAGAGCCGATCGTGATATCGAACATCCCGCGGCTCGTCCCCGGTTGGACGAAGCCGATCATCATCGGCCGTCACGCGCACGGTGATCAGTACAAGGCGACCGACTACAAGGTGCCGGGTGCCGGCACCGTGATGATGACGTACCTGCCTGCCGATGGTGGTGAACCCGTCGAGATGAAGATCGCCGAGTTCGGCGCCGATGGTGGCGTGACGATGGGGATGTACAACTTCAACGATTCGATCCGCGATTTCGCCCGCGCCTCACTGCGCTACGGGCTGATCCGCAACTACCCGGTCTACCTCAGTACCAAGAACACGATCTTGAAGGCGTACGACGGATCGTTCAAGGACATCTTCGAGGACGTCTACCAGACCGAGTTCAAGGCCGAGATGGACGCGGCCGGCCTGACCTACGAACACCGTTTGATCGACGACATGGTCGCCGCGGCGATGAAGTGGGAGGGCGGCTACGTGTGGGCCTGCAAGAACTACGACGGCGACGTCCAGAGCGACACCGTTGCCCAAGGGTTCGGTTCGCTCGGACTGATGACGTCGGTGCTGATGACCCCCGACGGCAAGACCGTCGAGGCGGAGGCCGCGCACGGCACGGTCACCCGGCACTACCGCCAGCACCAGCAGGGCAAGCCGACGTCGACCAACCCGATCGCGTCGATCTACGCGTGGACGCAGGGGCTGACGTATCGCGGTCGAATGGACAACACGCCCGACGTGGTGCACTTCGCCGAGGCGTTGGAGCACGTGTGCGTCGAGGCAGTGGAAGGCGGCGAGATGACGAAGGATCTCGCGCTGCTGATCTCCAACGACGCGCCCTACCTCAGCACCGAGGACTTCCTCGACGCGCTCGACTGGCGATTGCAGGCCAAGGTCGGCTGACACCAGGGGTGATCCGTGCGCCGGCCGGCGACGTAAGGTTGGCCAAGGAGGGCGTTCGGGCAATGGTGAAATGGGAAGCCCCTGGACCGGGCTATTGGGAACTCGACCGGTCTCACTTCGTCGGCGGCGAGACGCCGCTGATCCAACACATCCAGGCGCAGGCCATGCCGGCAGGCATGCGCCGAGTGTTCGCCGAGTTGGGTACCCCGGCTGACACTCTCGATTGCCGCTTCGTCAACGGCTTCATGTACACCCGTCTGCGACCGCTGATCGCCGCTGACCGACCGGCGAAGAACCTCCCGCCGCGTTTCGTCCTGAAGGCGGTCGGGCGATTGCATCCGGAGTTCCGTCGCCGCACGAAGGCCGCCGAGCGAGCCCGCATCGAACGACCCTGGCGAAAGGTCATCGCTGATTGGGAGAACGGCGGTCGCGCGCTCATCGAGTCGCGCAACCTCGCGATCCAGAAGGTCGACCTTCGCGAGCTCGACGATCCGACGCTGATCGAGCACGTCCACGAGGTGATCGAGCACTGCCGGGCGAGCTGGGAGCATCACTTCTGGCTGCACGGATATGACCTCGGCCCGATCGGCTCGTTCCTTGCCGGCTGTCGTGAATGGGGGGTCGAGCCCATCGATGCCATTCCACTGCTCGAGGGCGCCTCACCGTCGACCGTCGGTCCGATGTACGTGCTGACACGCCTTCGTGCCGTCGTCGAGAAGTCGGGCGTCGTCCCGACGAGCCTCGCCGAAGTGCACGCGATCAGTCCTGCCGCGGCGAAGGACCTCGACCGGTACCTCGAGTACCGCGGCTCGATGATGATCAGCCGCTACGACATCGACGGCGTCACGTTGGCGGAGATCCCCGACGTCGTCCTGTCGACGATCCTTCACGGGACGCAACGCGCCGTGGGTGACGGCGTGCAACACCGCATCGAGGTGATCCGGGCGCGCATTCCGATGGCCCACCAAGAAGATTTCGACGGCCGGCTCGAGGAAGCCCGAGCTGCGATGGACCTGCGCGACGACAACGGACCGACGACGGCTGAGTGGCCGCTCGGGTTGCTGCGGCTGGCGCTGCTCGAGCTCGGGCGTCGGATGGTGTCGGCCGGGTGTGCCGGGGATCGCACTGACGCGCTGGAACTGCGCCCGGACGAGATCACGTGGGCAACGTTGAACGGCGAAGGTCCGACCGCTGACGAGCTCGCCAGGCGTCGCGCCCATCGACACGACCTCGCTGCGCTCGACGCGCCGCTGCACCTCGGTGAGCCGGAGCCCGCACCACCGCTCGAACTGCTGCCGAAGCCGCTCGCCGACGTTGTTCGCATGGTCCAGATCGTCATCGAACAACTCGGCATGGGAGGCGACCGGCCGACCAGCGGATTGCGCGGCGTGGGCGTCGGCGATCGCATCGTCCGCGGCCATGCGTGTCGCGCCGATTCGCCGGAACAGGCCATCGATCGTCTGCGCAACGGCGATGTCCTCGTGGTGCCGTGCACGACGCCTGCCTACAACGCAGTGTTGACGCTGGCGGCCGCAATCGTCACGGCGGACGGTGGTCCGCTCAGTCACGCGGCGGTTCTCGCCCGCGAGTTGGGGATCTCAGCGGTGGTCGGTGCGCGCGGCGCGTTGACGGAGATCCCGGATGGCGCGCTGATCGACGTCGACCCGGTTGCCGGCGAAGTGCGGGTGGTTGCCGAGGCGTAGCGCTCGACGCACGCATGGGAGACTGCGCCGATGCGCGCTGTCGTCCTTCGTTCTCATGGTGGTCCAGATTCGCTGCAGATCGAAGAGGTACCTGACCCTGTCGCTGGACCCGAAGAAGTCGTGGTCAAGGTCCGTGCCACCGCGTTGAACCGCGCCGATCTGCTGCAGGTGATGGGCCTGTATCCGAACCCGCGTCCGTCCGCACTGGAGATTCCTGGCCTCGAGTTCTCGGGCACCGTGCAATCGGTCGGCGAGCGCGTGACGATGTGGAAGATCGGTGACGAGGTGATGGCGATCGAAGCGGGGGGTGCCTACGCAGAGCTGATCGCGACGCACGAACGCCAACTGATGCGTGTCCCGGAGGTCGTCGGTGTCGCGGACGGCGCGGCCATTCCCGAGGTGTTCCTCACCGCGTGGGACGCGCTCGTGCTGCAGGGTGGCCTGACGTCTGGTCGCTGGGCGCTCGTTCACGCTGGAGCGTCCGGTGTCGGCACCGCCGGCATTCAGATCGCGAAGGCGATCGGTGCTCGCATCGCGGTGACGTGTTCCTCGGGCAAGATGGACCTGTGTCGATCGCTCGGCGCGGATGTCGTCCTGGAACGATCGCCGGCAGATTGGTTGACAGAGGCGATGGCGGCTGTGCCGGACGGGTTCGACACGATCCTCGACGTCGTCGGCGGCGAAGAGATCGAGCGCAACCTTCAGGCGATCGCGTTGAAGGGCCGGATCGTGCAGGTTGGTCTGATGGGCGGCAGCACCGTTCCTGTCAACGTGTACGCACTGATGTCGCGCCGTGCGTCGTGGATCGGCACGATGTTGCGGGCGCGCCCGATCGAGGAGAAGATCACCGTGACGCGCCGGTTCTCATCCGAAGTCCTGCCGCTCTTCGACTCAGGCCAACTGCGGCCGGTGATCGACAGCAGGTTCCCGTTCGACCAGATCGCCGACGCGCACCGTCACATGGCGGCGAACGCGAACGCCGGCAAGATCATGATCGATCTGCCATGAACTCGTCGTGGGTCAGGCGACCTTCACGAAGATGGTGTGCCAGCCGGTGGCGCCATCCGGATCGGGCGGGCTGAGCTCTTCGGTCTGGGTGTGGCCGTCCTTGTCGGTGGCGCGGACCTGGATCGAGTACTTGCCGGGCGTCGCGCTCCAGTCGAGGACCCATTGGCGCCAGGCGTCGTTGGTGACATCGTGGCCGAGTCGGGCTTCTTGCCACGGACCGTCGTCGATCCGCACCTCGACCTTGGCGACACCGCGATGCTGGGCCCAGGCGATCCCAGCGATCTTCGCGGCACCGGCGGCGATCTTCTCGCCGTTGCGGGGTACGTCGATCCTCGACTCGGTCTTGATCGGGGCGTCGCGTGACCAACCGCGAGGAACCCAGAATCCTTCCTCGGCATCCCACGTCGTCAGCTTGATCTCACTCAACCACTTCGTCGCGCTCACGTAGCCGTAGAGACCGGGCACCACCAAGCGAGCCGGGAACCCGTGCTCCAGCGGCAGCGCCTCGCCGTTCATCCCGAGTGCGATCATGGCGTCGCGCCCGTCGAGCGCGACCTCCACCGGGAAGCCGCACGTCCAGCCGTCGATGCTCGTGCTGTACACCTGCTCGGCGCCCGATTGGACTCCGGCCTCGTTCAAGATGTCCGCGAGCAGCACGCCTTGGAACGAGGCGTTGGAGATCAGATCGCCGCCCACTTCGTTCGAGACGCAGCACAGGGTCACGATTCGCTCGACTTGCGGACGGGCCAGCAGGTCGGCATAGGTGAACGTCAACGGCTTGTTGACCATCCCCGTGACCTTCACCTGATAGCTCGACAGCTTGATGCGAGGAAACGACAGCGCCGTGTCGATGCGGTAGAAGTCGCCGGCTTTCGTGATGAACGGAGTGACCGGGCTCAACGTGGCGTCCGCCGGCACGTCGATCGTCGTACCGCCCGTCGCCGCGGCCGGCTGGACCACCTCCGGAAGCGTGTCGGGAATCGCCTCGCGGATCGATGCGATTCGGCGGTTCTCGACGACTTCGGCGATCGCGCCCGCGACGACCGCCGCAGCCGCGGCCGAACCGGTCGACACGAGGAACCGCCGACGATCCCAACCCAACGGAACTCGCGAGCGTTGCGGATACTCGACTGACGGTGGCGCGGACGGATGAGTGAGCCAGATGAGCAAGGGGATGCCGATCGCGGCGCCGATCAACGACGGCAATGCCGACTTGGCCGACTCGCCGGGACGGTGCCACGCCGCCAACGCACCGATCAACCCGAAGAGTCCGATCCCGACGATTCCGGCGACGACGCGCCGAACCGCGAGTTGCCCGACGATCAGCGCCGCGATTGCCAGGATGACGACGATCCCGATTCGCAGGGCGAGCTTGTCGTTCTTGCCGAACCACTCGATCGCGAGCCGTTTCAACCACGGCGGAACGCGGTCGATGAACTCGCTGCCGACGGCATCGATCGGCGACACGACATCGATGATCCCGGCGACGAGCATGCCGGTGGTGACCGCGACGCCGCCGGCGACGAGGCCGGCGATCGTCCCGTAACGTCGAGGTGTTCCGCCGACTTTCGAGCGGACCGTCTCGGCAGCGGCCTGGGGCATCGGGGATTCGATCATGACGGTTCCTTTCGGGGGATCGAGAAGCGGACGTCGCCGCCAGTTCCAGCGGCCAGCCAGATGCGTCCGCCGTGCGCTTCGACGAGTGCTCTCGCGATGGCGAGGCCGAGGCCGGAATGGCCAGTGCGAGTGTTGCGGGCCGGGTCGGCGCGGGTGAACGGCTCGAATGCGTGCGCGCGGAACTGCTCCGGAAAACCGTTGCCTTCGTCGTGAACCGCGACTTCGACGTCGCCGTCGGTGCGCACGTCGACCTGCACGGTTGTGCCGGACGGGCTGTGGCGTATTGCGTTCTCGAGCACGTTGCGCAAGACGCGCGACATGTCGGTCGTGCTTGCGACGACCATTGCGGGGCCGTCCGAGGCGAGTTGTACGACGACGTCCAGCCGGTCGGCCACCGGCGACAGGGCTTCGACCGCTTCGTGGGCGAGCTCGGCAATCGACACTGTGGTGCGCTCGCGGTTCGCCTGTCCGGACTCGATGCGCGCATACTCCACGAGTTGATCGAGCAACGCTTCGACGTTGTCGAGCTGGCTACCGATGATCTCGTAGTACCGCGGCGGATCGGGAGCGATCCCGTCCTGCAGGCTCTCGACCGCCGCTCGTATCGCGGACAGCGGTGTGCGAAGATCGTGACCGATGCTGGTAAGCAGCAGCTGCCGCGCGTCGGCGGCCCGCAACCGTTGCGCCGCCGCGTCGTCGAGCGCGGCGACCATCGAGTCGACGGCTCGCGCGGTTCGGCCGACCTCGTCTCGACGCACCACCTCGGTTCGTGCGGTGAAGTCGCCAGCCGCGACGCGCTCGGCGACCGTACCCAGCCGAGCGATGTCGGTCGTCAGTGGCCGAGTGAGGTGTGACCCGACGGCAAGCGCGATCGCACCGGACAACATCAGCACGACGAGGAACAGGCGGTAGTCGTGGGACGACAGGAACATCGCGTTCGACGCTGCCGACGTCGTGACGGCGCCGAGTGAGAGCGAGCACAACCCGACGAACAGTGCTGCGCCGGCGACGCTCGTGCGCGCCGACACCCACTTGCCGATGAACGGCACGAGTGCGACGGTGACGATGGCCGGCGCGCCGAGGATCGCCATCAGGCGAAGCCGCTCGCTTGCGGTCGGCGGTTGCAGCAGCAGTTCACCCAAGAACAACGCGGCGACGAAGATCGCGGTGAGCCAACCCACCAATCGCCAGCTCATGGCTCGAACCTGTATCCGACACCCCACACCGTGGTGATCCACCGCGGGTTCTCCAAGTCGGTCTCGAGCTTCTGGCGCAACCGCCGCACGTGGACGGTGACCGTTGCCGGATCCTGGTACTCCGGCGAGGAGGCCCACACCTCGTGCAGCAGATCGCTGCGGGAGAACACCTTGCGCGGGCGCATCGCCAAGAACGCCAGAAGGTCGAACTCCTTCGCGGTCAGCGCGACCACGCTGGTGTCGAGCGTGACCTCTCGGGAACGGAGGTCGATGCTGAGCCCGTCGAACGCGAGTGGCTCGGAAGTGTCCAACGGTGCGTTGGCGCGTCGCAGGACGGTTCGGACACGCGCGACGAGCTCTCGCGGGGAGAAGGGCTTCGTGACGTAGTCGTCCGCGCCGAGCTCGAGACCGAGCACACGATCGGCCTCGTCGACACGCGCGGTGAGCATGATGACGGGGACCCTGTTGGCTCCCATCGCGCGCAGCACGTCGAGTCCCGAGAGGCCCGGCAACATGATGTCGAGCACGACGAGGTCGGGTCGAAACGAGCTCATTGCGTTCGCGACGTCGTCGCCGCGTTCGACCTCGCGAACGATGTAGCCGTCACGCTCGAGGTACTGACCGACGACTTCGCGCACGGTCGGCTCGTCGTCGACGACCAAGATCCGTGCCGCGCCAGAGCTCACACCCGCCACCATACGGACGCGGCAGCGCTGCTGAGAGGGCAGGCGTTGGGAGTTTCGCGGATGTTTCGAATGTGGAGCGCTCGGCCGCGCCCGGATCCGACGGTCAGCGAGCGGACATCGGCACGTAGTCGCGCACCCCGACCCCGGCGTACCACTGCCGTGGACGGCTGATCTTCTGATCCTTGTCGGCGAGCAGTTCCTGCCAGTGCGCCAACCAACCGGCGGTGCGCGGGATTGCGAACAGCACCGTGAACATAGCGACCGGGAACCCGAGGGCCTGGTAGATCAGACCGGAGTAGAAGTCGACGTTGGGGTACAACTTGCGACTGACGAAGTAGTCGTCGCTCAGCGCGACTTCTTCGAGCTTCAGCGCAATGTCGAGCAACGGGTTCTTGCCCGTCACCTCGAAGACGTCGTACGCGGTCTTCTTGATGATCGTCGCTCGCGGGTCGTAGTTCTTGTACACGCGGTGCCCGAAACCCATCAGCCGATGACCTTTGCCCGACTTCACATCGGCAAGGAACGCGGGCACCTGATCCATCGATCCGATCTCGGTCAGCATCCGCACGACCTGTTCGTTCGCCCCGCCGTGCAGCGGGCCGTAGAGCGCCGATGCTGCGGATGCTGTCGCCGAATACGGGTCGGCATGGCTCGAACCGACGACGCGCATCGCGGTGGTCCCGCAGTTCTGCTCGTGATCGGCATGCAAGATGAACAGCACGTCCATCGCTCGTTCGAGCCGCGGGTCGACTTCGTACGAACCGATCTTCCACATCATGTTCAAGAAGTTCGCCGGGAAGCTGAGGTTGTTGTCCGGATACACGAACGGCAAGCCGGCGGAGAACCGGTAGCACATTGCGGCGAGCGTTGGCATCTTCGCGATCAGTCGCAGGATCTGCTTGTCACGACTCTCTTGGTCGAAGATGTCCTTGGCGTCGTTGTAGAACGTCCCGAGCGCCGCGATGGAGCTGATGAGCATGCCCATCGGATGGGCGTCGTAGTGGAAACCATCGACGAAGCGCTTGCGCATGTTCTCGTGGATGAACGTGTGGCTCGTCACGTCGCGTCGCCACTGGTCGAGCTCCGTTGCGTTCGGCAACTCGCCGTGCAGCAGGAGGTATGCCACCTCGAGATACGTGCTGTGCTCCGCGAGTTGCTCGATCGGGTAGCCGCGATACCGCAGGATGCCCGCCTCGCCGTCGAGGTACGTGATCGCGCTCTTGCACGCTGCGGTCTGCATGAACGCCGGGTCGTAGATGAACAACGACGGATCGAGCTCGCGTACAGCGCTCGCCGGAAAGATGTTGTCGGTGATCGGCACGGTGACCTGTTTGCCGGTGCGGTCGTCGATGATCGTGATGGTGTCGGGCATGTTGTTCCCCTGTGTGACACGAAGGTTGATGGGGCTTGCTCCCCACTTTCCGACACTACTGGCGAGGACCCGGATCGATTCCATCAGCTGCGTACAGTTGGACCGATGGACGCTGTGCGAGACGTCGACCAAGCTCAGATCATCCGGTTGTTGGAGTGGAACCGCAGCGTCGTCCTGCGCAAGCTCGAAGGCCTCTCGGTGGAGCAGGCAACCGCGATCCGAACGCCGACAGGGCTGACCCTGATCGGCGTCGTCCGCCACCTCACATGGTGTGAACGTGGATGGTTCGAACACTTCTTCCTCGGCCAGCAGGACGACGGAGTGGACTCAGACGAATCGTTCGCCGCCGATCTCGTTTCGTCGGTCGACGATGTGCGCGCGGACTACAGCGCCGCGGTGGAACGGTCGCGTGAGATCGTCGACGACGCCTCATCGCTCGAAGCGACGAGTCAGATCCCGCACGACTACTTCGGGTTCGTGACGTTGCGGTGGATCGTGCTGCACATGACCACCGAGACGGCGCGGCACGCGGGACACCTCGACATTCTTCGGGAGCTCACCGACGGTGCAACGGGCTACTGACTGCGGTTCGTCGCTCGCGGTGTGTCGCTGGCGTAAGATTCGCGGATCACGAAGTCCGTCACTATCGGGGTGCTGTCGCCGGTGACCGGCGGGTTCTACTACGGCAAGATCGTTGCCGGCATCGCTCGCGAAGTGGCGGCCGTGAACGGACGGGTGGTGCTGATGCAGACCCTGGATGCCGGCCTGGCGAGCGACGAGGTGATCTCGGCCCCCGACTTCACGACGCCGACCGCATGGGACCACATCGACGGTGTGATCTCGATCGCGTCGGCGACGCATCGCAACTATCTGCACCGCCTGCGCGCCGCCGGCAAGGCGGTCGTACTCGCGAGCGATGAGATCGATGGGTTCATCGCTCCCTCGGCGACGCCGGACAACGCCATCGGTGTGACCGAAGCCGTCGATCACCTCCTCGGACACGGTCACACCCGAATCGGGTACGCCGCGAACCTGATCCAGCCCGACATGCGGGCGCGTCACGATGCGTATCGGACGGCGATGGTCGCTCACGGCATCGATCCCCATCGCAAGTGGTTCTTCGATGCCTTCGACAACGGCGAGCTCGGCGGCCGTGATGTGGCGCAGCAGGTGGTCGCCGCCGACACGCCGATCACGGCGTTGATCCTTGCCACCGACCGAAACGCGATCGGCTGCATGGCACGGCTCGACGAGCTCGGCGTTCGTGTACCCGATCAGCTCGCGATCGTCGGTTTCGACGGGCTGGAAGTCGGCGCCCACACGCGCCCGACCCTGTCCACCGTGCTCCAATCGTTCGTCGAGATCGGTGCCTCGGCGGCGCAGTTGCTGCTGGCACTCCTGCGCAACGAGCACGTGGAGCCGCGCCCGTACCTGTCGAAGTCGAAGTTCCTGGCGCGAGGGTCCTGTGGCTGTGCCGATGAGGACCTCGAGCTCGAAGTGGACGACAGAGTCGGGTTCTGGCGTGATCAGGCAACGACGCAGTTCGAGCGCAGCGCGTTGCGTGAGAACTCGATGCGCGAGCAGTACGAGATCAGCAGGCAACTGCTCGATCACGAACGAGCCGATCCGCGACTGCTGCAATGGCTCGACGCCACGTCGGTGCGCGGCGCAGTCCTCGGGCTGTGGGACGACGTGCCGGGCGGACGGCTTCGCGTCGTTGGCATGTACGACCGCGACGACGTGCTCTCGTCGAGTGTCGGAGCCAACTACTCACCCGAGCAGTTCCCGCCGAAGGGGCTCGTCGAGTTGGCAGATCCTCACGCGAACGAGGTCACGATCGTCGTGCCGGTCAAGGCGCGCGGGTTGGACTTCGGGTTGCTGGCAGTCGCGGGCGAAGTCGATGCGCTGTCGAACAACGGCCGCGAGACGCACAACCAGTGGGCCGCGCTGCTGACCGCGGCGCTCGAACAGCAAACCCTCATCGAAAACGTCCGATCGAGCGAGGAGCGCTACGGCCTGTGGGCCGAGGCGACGAACGACGGCCTGTGGGATTGGGACCTCGCAACCAACACCGTCTACTACTCGGCGCGTTGCATGGAACTGCTCGGTCGGGCATACCACGGCGCGAGCACGGGACCGTCGGTGTGGTTCGACGCGGTTCATCCCGATGACCTCGATCGAGTGCGCGAGGAACTGCGAATCGCGGTCAGCGGGCGCCTCCAGACCGTCGTGTTCGAACATCGCGTCCGTAGCCTCGACGGCTCGTACCGGTGCCTGTCGTGCAGGGCGCTGCCGGTCGGCCCCGCGACCGGTCCGGCGGGACGCATCGTGGGGTCCATCCACGACAGCGAACCGCGCAAGCAACTCGAGGAGCGTCTGCGGCAGGGCGCGCTGTTCGACGAGGTGACCGGACTGCCGAACCGCAAGCTGTTCCTCGAGCGGCTCGAGTTCGCGATCAGCGACGCTCGTGCGCCTGCAGCGTTGCGATATGCCGTCGTGTTCCTGGACCTCGACGGCTTCAAGCTCGTCAATGACTCACTTGGCCATCTCGCGGGCGACCACCTCCTCTCGCAAGTCGGTCAGCGACTGCGCGCCGCGCTCCGCCCAGCGGACCTTGCGGCGCGGTTCGGCGGTGACGAGTTCGCGTTGTTGTTGCACAACCTGCAGCCACAGGCGATCACACCGATCGTCGAACGAATGCAGGCCGCACTCGCCGCTCCCATCACGGTCGACGGACATCAGGTTGCCGTGACCGCAAGCGTCGGCATCGCAACGAGCGAGGGTGGATACAGCAACGCCGAGGACGTGCTGCGCGATTCCGACATCGCCATGTACCACGCCAAGTCGGTGAGGCCTGGATCGTTCGCGTTGTTCGACATCTCGATGCGCGCCGCTGCCATCGCCCGCATGGAGTTGCAATCCGAGATCCGCCAAGCGTTGGACCGTGAGGAGTTCGAGGTCCACTACCAGCCGATCGTCAGCCTCGACTCCGACACCACCGATCGCTTCGAGGCGTTCGTCCGATGGCGACATCCGCAACGTGGTCTCGTGCCGCCAATCGGGTTCCTCGCGGATCTCGAGGAGATCGGCCTGATCGTGCCGCTCGGACGATGGGTCATCAGCGAGGTCTGTCGGCAGGTCGCCCAGTGGAACACGTCGTACGACGGCCTCATCAACGTGAGTGTCAACATCTCGCATCGCGAGTTCGCCGATCCAGGTTTGCTGCCGCACATCGTGCGGTGCATCGCGGCGCACGGACTGCAACCGGCAAACCTGACGCTCGACATCACCGAAGGTGTGATCCGGCGCAAACCGGAGGCAGCGTTCACACTGATCGAGTCGTTGCACGCCGCGGGCGTCGGCGTGCAGATCGGCGGTGTTGGCACCGGGATGTCGTCACTCCACGCGCTGCATCTGTTCCCTATCCAGGCGCTGAAGATCGACCGCGCCTTCATCCACGATCTCGACGTCGACGCGCGCACCGCGAAGCTCGTTCAGATCATCGTCGACATCGGCCAGACACTCGGGTTCGACGTCGTTGCCGAGGGTGTCGAGACCGAAGCGCAGTTGCGGGTGCTGCGCGAACTGGGCTGCCGCACGGCGCAAGGGTTTCTGTTCACGGAGCCGGTCGACGCGGCATCGGCTGTGCAGTTGCTGGGTCGGTCGCTCGGCCACCGCCCTTCACAGTCGTCGTAGCCCGCGGGCACCCGTTGGTCAGCGGCTAGGATTGCCGCTCGGGTCACAACGGTGTGTTGTCGTGAGGTCGTGAGACCAACGCCTCGCGCTTGTCGATCAGGGTCATCAAGGCCTCGGCGATCACCTGACGTGTTTCGGCAGGCTCGATGACGCCGTCGATCAGGCCGCGTTCGGCGGCGATGTAGGGGTTGAGCAATCGTTCGGCGTAGTCGGCTTCGAACTCGGCGCGTTCCTCGGGGGTCGCCCGCCGTTGGAGGATGGCTGCGGCCTGGCCGGCGCCCATCACCGCCAGTTCAGCCCATGGCCAAGCAAGGCACAGGTCATTGCCCATCGTCTTGGAATCCATCACGATGTACGCCCCGCCGTAGCTCTTGCGCAAGATCACGCAGATGCGCGGCACGGTGGCACGTCCGTATGCAAAGACCAGCTGCGCCCCGTGACGGATCATGCCGCGCCATTCGAGGTCCTTGCCGGGATAGAAGCCGGGGGTGTCGACGAGTGTGACGATCGGCAGGTTGAACGCGTCGCAGAACGCGACGAACCGGGCCGCCTTTTGCGAGGCGGGGATGTCGAGGGTGCCGGCGAGCGCGAGCGGCTGGTTGGCGACGATGCCGATCGGCAGGCCGCCGATCGACGCGAACGCCGTCACGACGTTCGGAGCCCAGCGCCCGCGCAGTTCGAGCAGTTCTCCGTCATCGCAAATTGCACGGATCACGTCACGCACGTCGTAGCTGCCCGTCGACGTCTGCGGCAAGATCGTTCCCGCCTCAGGCGTTTGACGATCGGCCGGATCATCGGTGTCGAGGCGACGCGGCTCCTCGTCGTTGTGCTGCGGCAGGTAGGTCAACAGCTGCGCGACCATGTCGATCGCGCCGTCGAGGTCGGCCGCGACGAGGCTCGTGGCCCCCGTGTACCGCGCATGTGACGCGGCTCCGCCGAGCTCGTCGTTGTCGATCCGGACACCGGTGAACTCCGCGACCATCGTCGGACCGGTGACGAAGGCATACGAGTCGAGCGTCATCACGACGAAGTCGGCGATGCCGAGCAGCAGCGCGGGTCCAGACACCGCTGGTCCTTCGACGACCATGATGATCGGCACGACACCGGAGCAGTCGGTGAGCGCCTTCGCCGCGAGGCCCCATCCGTGCAGTGCCGCGAAGCCTTCGACGATGTCGGCGCCGCTCGACCGCATGATGACGATCAGCGGAAAGCCCTTGGCGCGCGCCGTCGACGAAGCGTTCTCGATCTTGCCGGACGAGTCCGACGTCAGCGCGCCGACGCGAGATCCGGCATCGACGTCGACCCAGACGACCTGACGGCCGTCGAACTCCCGAACGTCCGACGTGACGGCACCCTCGACGCGGCTGCGAAGGTAGACGGACTGCACGACCGCGACACTAACTAGACCGCACGCCCCAACGGGAAGGCCTCGGTGCCAACGTGCACGCCCGGTTGCTTCGGGCCTTGCAGCGCGATGACGTCGCGCAGCACCGCGAGGAGGACGCGGGTCGGGATGCCAGGTGCCGGTCGTCGGCGCTGCACCCATCCGACGACGCGCCGCGGTAGCTCCGGAACGGCGACGCGATGGAAGTCGCCCTTCAGCCAGCGCGGCACCGACGTCGCCGGAACGATGGCCGGCCCGTAGCCCTCGAACGCCAACGACGCCAGCAGCCGGACGCCGTCGATCTCGGCCTGCGCCTGCAGTTCGACATCGCCGGCGGCAGCGGCGCGATCGATGATTCGCCGCAACGCGGTGCCGCGCGGCGGTAGCAGCAGTGGAATCTTGGCGAGATCCTTCAACGCCACCGATTCGCAGCCGGCGAGACCGAAGCGGCTGTGCGCGATCAGCAGCAGATCCTCGGCGAACAGCGCATCGACCTGCAGTTCCGGCTCGTCGATCGGCAGGTGCAGGATCGCGGCGTCGATCTGGGAGGCCTGAAGGCGGGGGAGCAGGCTGCTGGTGTTGCCCTCGTGGATCGTGACGTGGACTCGCGGATGCGCCGTGCTGACCTCGCCGAGGAGTTGTGGGAGCAGCCAGCGCGCAGTCGTGCCGATCACCCCGAGGCGCGAATCACCGGTCACCTCGTTACCGCGAGATGCCATCTCAGCAGCAAGGTCCTCGAGCTCGTGGAGGACCCGACGGGCGCGATCGACGACGATCACGCCCTCGTCGGTGAGGCCGCCGCGTTGACGATCGACGAGCGTCACGCCGAGCTCACGCTCGAGGCGGGCGACGTGACCACTGACGTTCGACTGCACCGTGTACAGCGCACGCGCCGCGGCCGAGAACGAGCCATGGTCGGCGATCGCCACGAGCGTTGTGAGCTGGCGGAGATCCATCTGCAAAAATGATATCGACTATCTTCGTATACGGCTTGAAAGATCACCCGTTCACGTGCATACTTTCACATGTACTCGAACGGTGACCCACCCCCAATTGGTTCCGTTCGAAAGAACCCCCCAATGTGGTTCCCCCAATCACAGGGTTCTGGTTGAGAGACCCCGCTTCCCCCAAGCGGGGTTTCTCCCGTTTTGGCGTACAGTCGCGGCGATGACGACCGAACGATCCACCGGTTCCGGTGCGGCGTTCTTCGATCTCGATCGCACGCTGCTCGCCGGGGCGTCGGGACAGGTGTTCTCGTTGGCCATGCGCGAGGCCGGCCTCGTCAGCCGTTCGATCCCTGGTGAGGCGTGGTTGTTCCGGCTCTTCAACACCGTCGGCGAGACGCTGCCCTCGATGGCGTTGGCCCGCCAGGGCGTGGCGCTGGCGCGAGGCAAGTCGCGCGAAGCCGTGCAAAGTGCGGCGGCTGCGGCCGCGCACACCCTCTTGGACATGGTCCAGCCGCTCGCCGCGCCGTTGTTCGCCGAGCATCGCGCCGCAGGCCGTCCAGTGGTGATGGCGACGACGACGCCGTTCGACATGGTCAAGCCCCTCGCCGACCTTCTGGGACTCGACGACGTGGTGGCGACGCGGTACGGCGTCGACCATGGCGGACGGTACACCGGCGCCCTCGACGGACCGTTCGTGTGGAGCGCCGGCAAGCTCGCCGCGGTGCGGCGATGGGCGGACGAGCACGACATCGATCTGGCGCACAGCTACGCGTACAGTGACAGCTTCTACGACACCCCTCTGCTCGCCGCCGTCGGTCACCCATTCGTGGTCAACCCGGACTCACGCATGGCCGTCATGGCCGCGGCTCGTCGATGGCCGACCATCGACCTCTCCGCCGCGACCAACGGCATGGCCAGGATCCCGGTCGTGAACCTCGAGATCCAGCGACTCGCGCTCAGCTTCACGCATCCGCTGCTGTTCCCGTACGCAAAGTTCGACATCGACGGCGTCGAGAACATTCCGGAATCAGGGCCGGCAATCGTCGTCGGTAACCACCGCAGCTACTTCGATTCGATCGCGATGGCGGTGACCATCGCACGAACGAACCGCACGGTTCGCTTCCTCGGGAAGAAGGAGGTGTTCGACGCTCCCGTCATCGGTCAGATCGCCGCGTTGATGGGCGGGATACGCGTCGATCGCGGTACCGGCAGCGACGAACCGCTGCAGGCCGCCGCCGAGGCGTTGGCCGCCGGCGATCTCGTCGCGGTCATGCCGCAGGGAACGATTCCGCGCGGAGCCGCGTTCTTCGACCCGCAGCTCAAGGGTCGTTGGGGCGCCGCCCGTCTCGCCGCGATGTCGCGCGCGCCGGTGATCCCGATCGGTCTCTGGGGCACCGAGAAGGTGTGGCCGAGGTCGGCGCGGGTTCCGAACGTGCTCAACATCGCCGATCCACCGCTGGTGTCGATCCGCGTCGGTCAGCCTGTCGAGCTGAAGTATCAGAGCCCGGATGCCGACACCAAGCGCATCATGAAGGCGCTGATGGGCCTGTTGCCGCCAGAGAGTCGCGTCAAGCGCCAGCCGTCACCCGAGGAGCTCGCTGCGGCATTGCCGCGCGGTTACAGAGGCGACGTCGACGCGGAGCAGAAGCGTCGGCCAGGCGCCGACTGACGTCACGCGTGCTTCGGCGGGCGCGGAATGAACGGTGAGGTCGTGGCGACGTACTGCTCGTAACCGGCGCGGCGCTTGACGAGCGATTTCTCCAACAGCGTGACACCGCTGACGCGACGCAGCAGGAAGGTCATCGTCGCCGCCCCGATCAAGCCCCATCGCCCGACGGTCGTCTCGGCCGCGACCAGTGCGATTCCCCACCAGACGCAGGCGTCGCCGAAGTAGTTCGGATGACGGGTGAACCGCCACAGACCCGTGTCCATCACCTTTCCGGCGTTGGCCGGATCCTTCTTGAACACCGCGAGCTGGGCATCGCCGATGACCTCGAAGAACAGCCCCACCGCCCAGACGACGATGCCGATCCACGAAACGACACCGAGCTTCGGATCGGCCTTCACCTGGCCCAGTTGCACCGGCAGCGACACCACCCACATCAAGACGCCCTGCAGGGCGAACACGGTGCCGAGGCTGATCAGCGGGAACCTCGGACCCCAACGCTTGCGCATCGCCCGGTACCGGTAGTCCTCCGGCTTGCCCCGGTTGCGCCCGTGCAGGTAGGCGGCTAGGCGAAGACCCCACAACGTCGTCATGGCGACCAGCAGTTGTTGCCGATCGGCATTGCCGTCCACGCGGGCGCGGACGGCGAACGCAACGATCACAAACCCCACGCCCCATCCGACGTCGACGATCGATGCGTTCTTCAGCACGAGGCTGAGGACCCACATCACGATCATGAAGCTCGCGATCGCGATTGCCGCGGTCAGCATTGCGGTCGACGTCATCGTTCCTCCAGCATCGTGTGCACATCATGGTCGGCCTGCACCCACACCGCGTCGATCCACTCGGTGAACGCATCACCCGTCGGTACATCGGCGCGGGCAACACGTCGGGCCCTGAACCGGACAGGAGCTGGTCGCCGGGCGAGGTGTCGGAGGATTCCACCGAACGTGTCGAGCCCGTCGAAGCCGACGTGCCAACCGATGACGACGTCGGCATCGGGCGACCCGGCGATCAAGGCAGCCGAGCCTGCGGGACGAGGCGGAAGCAGATGCTGCAGTCCGCCGAGCCGATCGGCGCGACCCGGGTCTCGCTCTCGTAACTTCGTCATGGCACGGTCGCGCTTGGCAGGCGATGCCCTCGTGCCTTCCGGAAAGATCACGGCGATGTCTCGCTCACCCATGCCGCTCGCGAGTCGCGTCAGGGCCTGCAACTCGAGGCCGGAGTCGGGTGCTGCACGATCGAGGAAGTGGTTGGGCAGCCGGTTGCCGACGATGTCGAGACACGGATCGCCGAGCAGTTCTCGCTTCAAGACGTAACGGGGCCGCAGACCCGCAAGTGATGTGATCACCCACGCGCTGACGAGCGAATCGGCCAGGCTGGCATGCCGGCACAACATGATCGCGGGTCCCGGGCGGATCTCGTCGACGTCCTGGGCCGTGATGCGTATGCCCGTCGTGGCGCGCAGCAGTCCGAGAACGTTGGCCGCCCACCAGGCCTGAAGTCGGTAGTGGACCTCGCGGTTGTTGCGCTGTCCGGAGATCCACAACCCGAACGCCAGCAGGACGCTTGCGGACTCGAGCCAGGCCCATCCGAGCGCAAACAGCAGCAGCCGGGACAGGGGGAGACGAAACTTCGCACGCACCACGTCGACGATGGCGGCAGCCGGTATCCACACCGGAACGAGGACGAGCAGGAGCACAGCGCCGAGGAACAGCGAGGGGATGCTGATCAACCGGCGGCGAAGTGTGGGCACGACGTTCGACCCTAGCGGTGTCACCCGTTGTGACCTTTGAACGACACGTCTACCTACTGGTCGGTAGGCAGGGTTATGCTGGCGCGGATGAACGACACGGCACTGCTCAACGAGCTCACTGGAGTCGCGGAGAAGTTGACCGCTCGGCACTACGAAACGTGCAAGCCGTGGTACCCGCACGAGTTCGTGCCGTGGAGCATGGGGCGTGACTTCGACCCCGCCGCCGTGTGGGATCCCGCCGAGATGCCCATCCCCGACTCGCTCCGCAGTGCGCTGTTCGTGAACCTCCTCACCGAGGACAACCTGCCGTACTACTTCCAGACGATCGACCGCATGTTCGGGCGCAAGGGCGTGTGGCGCGAGTGGTCGCATCGTTGGACAGCAGAGGAAGCGCGGCACTCGATCGCGCTACGCGATTTCATGACCGTCACGCGCATGCTCGACCCACGGACGCTGGAGGACGGTCGCATGTCGCAGATGTCCGGTGGCCAGGTACCTGATCCCACATCAGCGGTCGATGGCTTCGTGTACGTCGCGCTGCAGGAACTGGCAACACGCATCGCCCACAGGAACACCGGCCGTGCGCTGCGCGACGAGCTGTCCGGGCACCCTGCGGGCGAAGCCGGCTACGAGCTCATCAGTCGTGTTGCCGCCGACGAGAACTTCCACTTCCTCTTCTACCGCGACCTGACGTCGGCAGCGTTGGAGATCGCGCCGTCACTCGTCGTGCCGGCAATCGAGCGACAGGTTCGCGAGTTCGAGATGCCCGGAACGGGGATTCCCGGCTTCAAGCGTCATGCCCAGGCGATTGCGAGTGCGGGCCTGTACAACCTGTTGCAACACCACGAGCAGATCCTCGAGCCGGTCGTGATGAAGTGGTGGAAGATCGAATCGCTGCAGGGCCTCACTGCCGAGGCCGAGCAGGCTCGCGAGGCATTGATCCGTCAGATCCAGCGCATCGGGACCGCGGCGCGACGGCTGGCCGAGCGCGCTCGCCAAGGCGCCGAGCGCGCCCGTGTCTCGATCGTCGATCGCAAGGCGGAGATCGCCGGCAATCGCTCGGTCAGCCCGACGTAGCGAGCAACCCCGAGCTAATCGCCGACCGCACCGTCGATCCGCTGGCGGAGCAGATCGAGATGTCCGCAGTGCCGTGCGTACTCCTCGATCATGTGGATCAGGATCCACCGCATGCTCGGTTTGAACCCGGCCCAGTTGACGGTGTCGCCGAGGTGTGCCGCCGGCGTCTCGGGCGCGACACCAGTACTGATCCGTCGTGAGATGTCGACCTCTCGTCGGAACACCGCGATCGCGTCGTCGAGCGTGTCGTCGGGGCCGGGATGCAGATCTCTGTCCTCGTCGGGGTCGTCGATGCTGCAGTAGATGCTCGGCGCCGCCGCTTCGATGAACCATCGCTGAAACCAGTTGCGTTCGACCTCACTCATGTGACGCACGAGCCCCATGACGTTGAGATCGCTCGGTGGGAT
>DASWRR010000587.1:0-3418 GCA_036403055.1 Ilumatobacteraceae bacterium
CGGTCTCGCCGATCGCGTTGCGCAGATCGACGTGCAGGGGAAGTGCCTGCGCACGAAGCGCCGATCGTGTCGTCACCAACTGGCCGTACTCGAGGAGGTGGACGCCGAGGCGGTACCGGCCGCTCGGTGTCCGCTCGAGCGCACCGCGGCTCACGAGAACGCCACACGTTCGATGCATCGTGCTCTTGGTCACGCCCACACGCCGGGCAAGCTCGCTCAAGCCGATTTCCGCATCTGCGAAGAACGCGTCGAGCACATCGAGTGCGATGGTGACCGACCTCAGCGCCGGCTTCGAGGACGGCGCAGTGTTTCCCATAGCAGAACGCTACCATGGCTGAGCTGGCGTTCGTTCGGGGATACTGGTTCCATGACCTACGCGACGAATCTCTGGTATGCGGCCCTTTGGGAAGAGGACCTCGACGTCGGCGCCCTGGTCAGCCGGACGATCTGTGAGCAGCCAGTCGTGTTCTTCCGTGGCGAGGACGGTGAAGCGGTGGCGCTCGAGGACCGCTGCGCCCATCGGTTCATACCGCTGAGCATGGGCCAACTCTGCGACGGCGCACGTTCGATCGAGTGTCCCTATCACGGGCTTCGGTTCGGGACCGACGGGTCATGCGTCCTGAATCCACACGGATCAGGCCGGATTCCGGCGACGCTCGCCGTCCGGGCGTACCCGGTGGTGGCCCGGCACACGATGGTGTGGATCTGGATGGGTACGGACGAGCCCGATGCTGATCTCATCCCCGACTTCTCGTATCTCGATCCGGTCGCACCAGGTGTCGTCTCGAAGCGCGACTGCATCGAGATGGACGTCGACTATCAGCTGGTGATCGACAACCTGCTCGATCTCAGCCACTCGTCGTTCCTCCATCGTGGAGTGCTCGGCGATCCGTCGACGCTCGATTGCGACATCGAGATCGACAGCACGGAGACCTCAGTGACCGTGACGCGAACTCGGGCCGACGTGATGCCCGCGAAGCTCTTCGATCTGATGTTCCGCAACGACGGCGCCAACGTCGACACCTGGTCGATCATGCGGTGGGACGCTCCGAGCTGCCTGCGCCACGAAGCCGGCGTGTGCCCGCCAGGTGCAGCCCGCGACGAGGGCATCACCGTCATCGGCACGCACCTCGTCACGCCGTCCGCCAAAGGCAAGTGCACGTACCACGTCGCCGCGGTTCGGATCGGCGAGTTCGCCGATTCCGACGACGCCGAGATCTCCGAGCAGCTGTCTGCGCTGCGTCGGTATGCGTTCGATCAGCAGGATCGTCCGATCCTGGAAGCCCAGCAGCGTGCGTACGATCTGGCGGGCGGCCCCGACTCACTGCGGCCCGTGATGCTGAGCATCGACGCCGCCCCGCTGCGCGCCCGCCGGGTGCTCGCCAAGATCATCCAAAACGAGAACGTGGAGGATGGCGAACGAGTGTTCGTGACTCTAGACTGAGGGGCGTGTCTTCCGACTTCAAAGTCGTTTCCGACTACTCACCAGCAGGCGATCAGCCGCAGGCCATCGCCAAGTTGGCGGAAGGCGTCAACCGGGGGGATCGCTTCCAGACGCTGCTCGGCATCACCGGCTCCGGCAAGAGCGCGACGATCGCGTGGACGATCCAAGAGGTGCAACGGCCGACGCTGATCCTCGCACCCAACAAGTCGCTCGCAGCGCAGCTCACTCAAGAGATGCGCGAGTTCTTCCCCGAGAACCGTGTCGAGTACTTCGTCAGCTACTACGACTACTACCAGCCCGAGGCGTACATCGCGTCCAGCGACACGTACATCGAGAAGGACTCGTCCATCAACGACGAGATCGACCGCCTGCGGCACTCGGCGACTGCCGGCCTGTTGACACGACGCGACACCATCGTCGTCGCGTCGGTCAGCTGCATCTACGGCATGGGCAACCCGGAGGAGTACAAGGGACAGCTGCTCGACCTCAGCGTCGGCGTCGACTACGACATGCGCAGCATCCTGCGGCGGCTCGTCGACCTGCAGTTCGACCGCAACGACATGACGCTCGGTCGTGGCAAGTTCCGCGTGCGCGGCGACACCATCGAGGTGCACCCGTCGTACGAGGAGACGGTGCTGCGCATCGAGATGTTCGGTGACACGGTCGATCGCCTCACGATGATCGACCCGCTCACCGGCGAGACGCTCAGCGACCTCACTCGCACGCAAGTGTTCCCCGCGACTCACTACGTCGCGGGTGACGAGCGGATGCGCAAGGCGGTCATCGGCATCGAAGCCGAGCTGCAGGAACGGCTCGCGTGGTTCGAGAAGGAAGGCAAGTTGCTCGAGGCGCAGCGGCTGCGCATGCGAACGCAGTACGACCTCGAGATGATCCAGGAGGTCGGCTACTGCAACGGCATCGAGAACTACTCGATGCACATCGACGGTCGCAGCCCTGGCGACCCGCCGTTCACCTTGCTCGACTACTTCCCCAAGGACTTCCTCCTCGTGATCGACGAGAGTCACGTCGCCGTCCCGCAGTTGCACGGCCAGTTCATGGGCGACCGGTCGCGCAAGGACATCCTCGTCGAGCACGGGTTCCGCCTGCCGAGTGCTCGCGACAACCGTCCGCTGCAGTTCGAAGAGGTGCTCGAGCGCATCAACCAGTGCATCTTCCTGTCGGCGACGCCGTCGCCGTACGAGATCTCACACAGCGAGCAAGTCGTCGAACAGATCGTCAGGCCGACGGGACTCGTCGATCCCGAGGTGATCGTCCGGCCGACCAAGGGTCAGATCGACGACCTCATCGAGATGGTCAACGATCGAGTCGTTCGAGGCGATCGCGTGCTCGTGACGACGTTGACCAAGAAGATGGCAGAGGACCTCACCGAGTACCTGCTCGAGCAGGGTTTGCGGGTGCGTTACCTGCACAGCAACATCGACACGATCCAGCGAATCGAGATCCTGCGCGCGCTGCGCCTCGGCGAGTTCGATGTGCTGGTCGGCATCAACCTCCTCCGCGAAGGACTCGACCTGCCCGAGGTGTCACTGGTGACGATCCTCGATGCCGACAAAGAGGGCTTCCTGCGCAGCGAGACGTCGCTGATCCAGATGATCGGTCGCGCCGCTCGTAACGTCGACGGTCAAGTCGTGATGTATGCCGACAAGGTCACCGCCTCGATGCAGAAGGCGATCGACGTCACCCAGCAGCGTCGACTGCGACAGATCGAGTACAACCTCCAACACGGCATCGATCCGCAGACGATTCGCAAAGCGGTCGGCGACATCTTGTCGTTGCTGCGACCCGACGACACGTCGCCGGTCCCCGGCAAGGATCGCCGGCGTCAGCGCGAGCGCGACAAGGTGCAGCGTGAGTTGAAGACGTTGCCGCAACAAGAGCTCAACCGTCTCATCATGACCTTGGAAGAGGAGATGCACGAGGCCGCAGCCGAGCTCAAGTTCGAGTACGCCGCGC
>DASWRR010000588.1:0-3199 GCA_036403055.1 Ilumatobacteraceae bacterium
TGACTCGACGGCGGCGACATCGTCGTCGCTGCTGACGACGAACGTCACGACGACATCGCTGCCGACGCCGACGCCAACGACGTCAACCACTTCCACGTCGACAACGACGACGACAGCAACAACGACGACGACGACATCAACGACGACTACGTCGACCACGACGACGATTGGGCCGTCGTTGGTGACAGAGACTCGTGTGATCGGTCAGTCGGTACAGGGCCGCGACATCACCGCGTATCGCATGGGCGATCCTGCCGGAAGTCGCGTGCTGTTGATCGGTGTGATCCACGGCAACGAAGCGAAGGGGTCGCTCATCACACAGCTGATCCGCACGATGCCGACGCCGCCAGGCATCGATCTGTGGTTGATCGACAGCATCAATCCGGATGGCCAGGCAGCGGGGACGCGCGAGAACGCGAACGGAGTCGATCTCAATCGCAACGTGTCGTACAAGTGGAGCTACATCGGGCCGACCGCGGTGAACGGTCTCCATCAGTACTCCGGCGAGGCGCCCGCCGATCAGCCCGAGACGCAAGCGCTCGAGTCATTCGTCGGCGAGATCCAGCCGGCAGTCACCATCTTCTGGCACCAGGACGCGAACCGCGTCTCGCCATCAGGCGCCCGGCTGATCATCCCCGACACGTACGCCTCGATCGTCGGCCTCTCGACGGCATCCACACCGTGCACTGCCGGCTGCACCGGAACCGCGACGCAGTATGTGAATCATGCGGTCAAGGGAGGCACGGCGTTCATCGTCGAACTACCGGGCGACGATGCCGTGACGCCGGAGATGATCGCGCTGCACGCCGACGCGACGTTGCGAACGATCGTGCTCTAGTCGGTCCGCCCCTTCGCCTGGCGGCCCATCGCTCGCTGCATGTCGCGTTGCGCGTCGCGTTCGGACATCGCGTTGCGCTTGTCCGCCTTGCGGCGACCGCGCGCCAACGCGAGCTCGACCTTGACCTTTCCACCCTTGAAGTAGAACGCCAACGGCACCAGGGACAGCCGCTCTTGTGCGACCTCTGCCGCGATCCGCTCGATCTCGCGTGAGTGCAACAGCAACTTGCGCGACCGGTTGGGATCGTGCGCGCCGACACCGTGGGCGAACTGATACGGAGGGATGTGAATGCCGTCGAGCCAAATAGCTCCGTCGAGCACGCGGGCATACGCGTCCGCCATCTGCAGATGACCGAGGCGGAGGCTCTTCACTTCGCTGCCCTGCAACACGATGCCGGTCTCGACCGTGTCGAGGATGGCGTAGTCGTGACGCGCCTTGCGATTGCTCCCGATGAGCTTGCGGTCTCCCGCAGCGGGAGTGGACGGCGACATGGCAGGTGAGGGTAGCGGTCGACCGCCTGGCTACCCTTCGGCCGATGCTCGCCTTCGCCAATCGAACATTCGCCGAGATGATCGGCCACGCGTACGACGGCTACCCGCTCGAAGCCTGCGGTCTGCTCGTCGGGAGGGCCGGCAACGTCCATCGATTCGTTGCCTGCACCAACGAGGCCGCGTCTGCACGCATCTACGCGATCCCCGGCAAGGAGCTGCTGCGCGCGGAACGCGGCGCCGAAGACGACGGCCTCGAGATCATCGGCGTCTTTCACAGCCACACGCACTCCGAGCCGTATCCCAGCCAGACCGACGTCGACCAGGCGCCGGATCCCGGATGGCACTACGTGATCGTGAGCCTCAAACGAGACGCCCCCGAGACGCGCAGCTATCGGATCGTCGACGGAGCAGTCTCCGAGGAGCGCGTCGCGATCGGCTGAGATAGAATCCCGACAGGATTGATCAGGTAGATCGGAATAGCGATCGACGACGCGATGTTGGGGGTGGTGATGGTTCCATTCGAAAGTGTGCTCGACTTGATCGGCAACACGCCGATGGTCGACGTCAGCCGGTTGTCGCCGAATCCAGATGTCCGCATCGTCGCCAAGTTGGAGGGTCAGAACCCCTTCGGTTCGGTCAAGGATCGCATCGCCAAGTCGATGATCGAACACGCCGAGAAGAGCGGTCACCTGCAGCCCGGTCAGACGATCATCGAGCCGTCGAGTGGGAACACCGGGATTGCGCTTGCGGCGATCGCCCAGTTGAAGGGCTACCCGATCAAGATCCTCATGCCGAGCAGCGTGTCGATCGAGCGTCGGCAGATGCTCGAGGTCTTCGGCGCCGAGGTGATCCTGACACCCGGTGAAGAGGGCAGCAACGGCGCCGTTCGTCGGGCCCAGGAGATGGCCGACGCGCATCCCGAGTGGTGCTTCCTCTACCAGTACGGCAACGATGCGAACCCGCTGGCGCACTACGAAGGGACGGGCCCCGAGATCTGGCGCGACTGCCCCGAGATCACGCACTTCGTCGCAGGTCTCGGCACCAGCGGCACGTTGATGGGCACCGGCCGGTACCTCAAGGAGCAGAACCCCGAGATCAAGGTCATCGCGATCGAGCCACCACTCGGCGAACGCGTCGAGGGCCTTCGCAACATCGAGGACGGCTACATCCCGCCGGTGTTCGAGCAGTGGTACGGCTTCGACCTCCTCGACCGCAAACGTGTCGTCCGGCCGCGGGAGAGCCTGGAGTGGACACGACGATTGGTGCACGAATGCGGCGTGTTCGCCGGAATCTCCTCGGGCGCGGCGATGGCCGGTGCCGCGAAGGTTGCGAGCGAGATCACCGAAGGCGTGATCGTGTTCATCGTCAGCGACGCCGGGTGGAAGTACCTCTCGACCGGGGCGTACACCGACGACCTCGACTCCGCTGAAAAACAGGCCGAACGAACCATATATTTCTAGTGCTACCCGGCGGTAGCCGGTTCGTCACTAAGGTGTTCGGATGCGGCTGACTCGACCCAACGCGCTCGCCCTGACACTCATAGTGGCGGCGACTGCCCTCGCTCCCAACGTCTTCTCGGTGGTTCCCGTGGCCAACGCGGCCGTGGCGTTCGTCCCCGGCTCGTCGGCGTACCAAGCGGTCGCTCCGGCCCGACTCGCCGACACGCGCCCATCTCAAGGCGCGTTCGGCTTCACCCGGTTGTCCGCGAACGTCGTGCGCGTCCAGGTCGCGGGGAGGTTCGGTGTTCCTGCGAACGCCACCGCCGCGGTGCTGAACGTCACCGGTGTCAATGCGCCGGCGCCCGGTTTCATCACCGTGTACCCGTCGGGGACGGGTCTCCCCACGGCGTCAAACGTCAACTTCGATCATG
>DASWRR010000589.1:0-4598 GCA_036403055.1 Ilumatobacteraceae bacterium
TTGATGATCCCCATGACTCGCGTGATCGGTTCGCCGCGCAGGCTCTCCCTCAACGCTCTGATGATCGGGATCCCGCCTGCGACCGCCGCCTCGAAGAGCAGGTCGACGCCGGCGTCGTCGCTGACGCCGAACAACTCGGTCCCGACGTTGGCCAGCAACTCCTTGTTCGCCGTCACGACCGGCTTCCCGGCACGCAACGCCGACGTGATCAGTTCGCGAGCCGGCTCGATCCCGCCGATCACCTCCACGACGAGATCGATCGACGGGTCCGCGACGACGCCGTGCGCGTCACGCGTCAGAACACCTTCGGCGAGGTCGACGTCGCGCTCGCGACTGAGGTTGCGCACCGCGACTGCGCCGATCTCCAGCCGAACGCCGGTGCGCGCCTCGATCGCCGCCTGTTGCGCGGTCACGAGGTTGACGAAGGCCGACCCGACGTTGCCGCAACCCAACACGCCGATCCGCACGAGCTTCGTCACGGGCGGAAGGCTACGGGTTGGCGTGTCGCGGGAGAAACCGTTTCAGACGTTGGAGCGCGAGGCTCAGCGTCGGTTCGGCTTGCGGCGGCTCAGCAGGGACGCGATCGAACCGCTGCCGACCAGCAACGCCGCGATGACCAGACCACCCGTGCCGGCGCCCGTTGTCGGCAACTTGCGGACGCTCTTCGTGGAAGCTGGTTGGGAGAGGTTCGACTTCGCCGGAGTCGCCGACGCAGGCACTGCGGGTGCGACTGCCGCCGAGTCGACGCAGGCCTGTTGTTGAACGCCGTTCCCGTCGACGACCGTTGTCAGCACACCTTGCGGGCACGTCGCGGGATCGCATGCGATCAAGGTGCTGATGCTCGCGTCGCTGCCGTTGAACTGGATCGGGACGACTACCGCGCCGTCGGAAAGACCGTCGACGGTCACGACCTGCGACGAGCTCGGGGCGACGACGATCACCGAGGAGATGAACGTCTCAGGATTGGTGATGACGAACTGCGCCGAGGCATCGGGCGCCGGGTTGGACACCGTCAGGTTCATCACGCCATCGCCATTGACGCAGGCGACGCCGGAGGTGCTGGCGGTCGGCGCGGCTTGGGCGATGCCGCCGAATCCGACGAGACAGGCGGCGGAGACGCCGACAGTCAGGAGGAGTTTTGAGATCTTCACTAGGTCCATTCCCGCCGCGCTACCTCATCGATTGAGGCGATGTCCGTACAGTATTCGTCAAGAACGGCTACGTACAGAGATTCGGACGCGATTGGGCCATTCGGCCCATACCTGCTCACGACCACATTCACGCGACGAGGCGGGACGATCCGGGATACGACGGAGGCCTGCAGAGGTCGTGGCGTTCGACCTGCTCAATCGACGTCGCAGCGCAACAAGTCGTCGAATGACTCACGCCGGACGACGGCGCGAGCCGCGCCGTCGGCAACGAACACGACTGGTGGCCTCGTCAGCATGTTGTAGTTGCTGGCCATGCTGCGCCCGTACGCGCCGGTTACAGGCGTGGCGATGAGATCACCGACAGTGGTGTTCTCGGGCACGAGTGCGTCGAAGATCAGGACGTCACCGCTCTCGCAGTGCTTGCCGACGAGCCGGGCATGCTCCGTCCGAGATGCGTCGACGCGACCCGGTAGGAACGCTTCGTAGCCACTCCCGTACAGCACGGGCCGCGGGTTGTCGCTCATGCCGCCGTCAACTGCGATGTAGGTGCGCACGCCAGGAATCGATTTGATCGTGCCGACCGTGTACACCGTGATCGCCGCGTCGCCGACGATCGCCCGGCCCGGCTCGACGCTGACCCGGCTACGAACTCCCAACGCTGCGCACGCGTCGAGCACGACGTTGCCCCACTGCGTGATCGAGGGCGCTTCCTCGCCCTCGACGTACGCGACCCCGAGACCGCCGCCGAGCACGAGGTCGGGGAGATCGAGCGGAACGGCGAAGCCGGCCATCACCTCTGCGGCCTTCGCGAAGTTCGACGCCGCGAACACGTTCGACCCGATGTGACAGTGCAGCCCGACGAGGTCGACGCCGGCCGAACGACGCATCCGATCGACGGCGCGCTGGGCGTCGCCGTTGCCGAGGTTGAAGCCGAACTTCGAATCGTCCTGACCGGTGGCAATGAACTCGTGTGTATGCGCGTGGACGCCCGGCGTCACGCGGGCAAGCACCGCCGGGACTGGGAGACCTTCGCGATGCAGGGCGTCGAGGCGGTCGAGCTCGTCGAAGCTGTCGACGACGATGTGGCGAACGCCGTTCGTGATCGCGGTGCGCAGTTCGTCGACGCTCTTGTTGTTGCCGTGGAACGTCAGCGCGTTCGCCGGCACGCCGGCTGCCAACGCAACGTGCATCTCGCCGCCGCTGGCAACGTCGAGCAGCATCCCCTCGTCGTACGCGAGACGCGCCATCGCCTTGCACAGAAACGCCTTCGTCGCGTAGACCGCTCGACCTTGACCGAACGCCGCAACAGCCTCGCGGCACCTTGCACGAAGGTGCGACTCGTCGTAGATGAACACGGGTGTTCCGAACTCGGCAGCGACGTCGAGCACACGGCAGCCGCCGATCGACAGCGAGCCATCCTCCAGGACCTCTGCGCTATCCGGCAACAACGACAGGGAGATCGCCGTCACATCCGCTCCGGCGATTCGATGCCAAGCAGACCGAGACCCATCGCGATGACGCGTGCCGTCTGTTCCGAAAGTGTTATGCGGAACGCGCGCGTCTCGGGATCGGCTTTCAGCACAGGACACGCCTCGTAGAAGGCGGTGAACGCCTGCGCGAGATCGAACAAGTACGTCGCCAGGCGATGCGGGCTGTACTTGTCGAGCGTGTCGTGAACAGCAGCATCGAACTGCAGCAACTGAAGGATCAGATCGCGTTCCTGAGGGACGAGCGCCGTCGGCGACCCTTCGATCGGCTCGACGTCGGCGGCTCTTCGAAGGATCGATCGAATTCGCGCGTGGGCGTACTGCAAGTAGGGCGCGGTGTTGCCCTCGAAGGCGAGCATTCGATCCCAGTCGAAGACGTAGTCCTTGATCCGATCGGTCGACAGATCGGCGTACTTCAACGCTCCGATCCCAACCATTCGGCCGATGTCCACCTGCTCCTCGGCAGGGAGGCCGGGGTTCTTGTCCTGCACGGACGCAATGCCGCGCTAGATCGCCTCATCGACCACGTCGACGAACCGCACGGGTTCCCCACTGCGGCTCTTCAGCATCTTGCGGTCGGTCCCGAGGACGTTGCCGAAGGCGACGTGGACAGCGCGAGTCGGCGGCCGCAACCATCCCGCCATCGCAGACACGTCGAAGACCATCGAGAGGTGTTGCGACTGCGGAGCGCCGACGACGTACAGCAGCAGGGTCGCCTTCACGCGCTCGACGCGATCGAGGACGCAGGCCAGATCGGTGGCGCCGTAGTTGAAGCCGCCGCCGCGCTTCTGGACGATCAGTGGCAACGGGTCGCCGTCACGATTCGTGTAGCCAGGGACGAACACGACGTCGGCACCGTCGCTCTCGACCAACAGGCCTGCCGCTCTCAGCCGGTCGACGACCTCCGGAAGGAGATCGTTGTACTTGCTCTCCCCAGCGAGATCCTCATCGGTCAACAGCACGCCCAGCTTGCGGTACAACCGGTTGAAGTACTGCATGCTGAGATCGACGAGCAGTCTCCACAATCGCAGCGTTTCCGGGTCCCCGCTCTGCAGCATCACCACCCGTCGCCGGGCACGATCCTGGAACTCCTCGCTCGCGTCGAACTTCGCTCGCGCCTGCTTGTAGAAACCGTCGAGGTCACCGACGCTGAGCTCCGACGCGGCCTCTGTCTCGCCGAGGTCCAGCAGATGCTCGATGAGCATGCCGAACGGCGTGCCCCAGTCCCCCACATGGTTCTCGCGGAGCACCGTGTGGCCGACGAACTCGAGCATCCGAACCAGCGCGTCGCCGATCACCGTCGTGCGGAGATGCCCGATGTGCATCTCCTTCGCGATGTTCGGAGCGGAGTAGTCGACCACGACACGTTCGGGGATCCCGACGCTGCGGACACCGAGGCGCTCGTCGTGGGCGAGGGCGGACAGCTGCTCCCTCAAGAAGCCCTCGTCGAACGTGACGTTGATGAACCCTGGACCAGCGACCTCGACCGTCGCCTTCCCGGTCAGGTCTGCGGCCGCGACGACCTCTTGCGCAACGTCGCGAGGGGCCCGTCCGAGCCGCTTGGCGAGGCCGAGCGCGCCGTTTGCCTGTGCGTCGGCGCGGTCGCTCGGGCGGACAACTGGGTCGACCTCCTCCCCACCGGCGACCGATGCAAACGCAGGTGCGAGCAGGTCAGCAACGATGACGAGGGGATCAGCCATGAAGAGACGATCGTACTCGTGCGCGTATTCGTTCAACATTCCCGTTTGGTCGGGCGCTTGCGCGTCCCGTCAGCGTTCGTCGCTATCCTCGCTGGCATCCCGCCCTCGTAGCTCAGGGGATAGAGCATCGGTTTCCGGAACCGTGTGTCGCAGGTTCGAATCCTGCCGAGGGCGCTCAAAATCCCTTGATCCATCGATCTGGGCGCCAACCTCCGTTCACCGCCGCAGGTCCCGGGGAACTGTGGCACCCAGATCCGCTC
>DASWRR010000590.1:0-15752 GCA_036403055.1 Ilumatobacteraceae bacterium
GTGCACAGCGCAAGCCAGGTGATCGCGAACGTCGGTCCGTTCGGCAACAGCACGGGCACGAGATCTCCGCGTCGAATGCCGAGGTCCGCAAGGCCGTGCGCAACACCGATCGACCGACGACGCGCGTCGCCGTAGGTCAGCGTGCCGGAAGTGAAGCGGAGGAACGTCGTCTCGCCGGCATCGACCGATCGAGCATCGAGCAGCCGATCGATCGTGGGCACGTCGCGCAGCGGGTCTGTCGTTGCGCGGCGCATTGTGCGGTCTTACTAGGTTGCCGCCAATGAGTCGCGAATTTCAGTATCCGACAGTGCTCAGCGGCATCGATGACGAGGGCGTGCGAACCATCACGCTGAATCGGCCGGAGCGTCTGAACGCAATGAATCGCCAGTTGATCGACGATGTCGCAGTGGCGTTCGACGACGCGAATTCGGACGACGCGACGAAGGTCATCATCTTCACCGGTGCCGGCCGCGCGTTTTGCGCCGGTGATGACCGACGCGAGCATGTTCAACCGCGTGGCGAGGCGGAAGCCCGTGACCTCGTCGACGCGATCCAACGCGCGACGGAGGCGATCATCTTCGGTTCCAAACCGGTCGTGGGCGCCATCAACGGTTGGGCCGTCGGAGGAGGGTTCGAGTGGGCGATCAACTGCGATTTCCCCATATGGGCGGAGAGCGCCAAGGGGTTCTTCCCTGAGGTCTCACTCAACGTCTTCGTGACGGGAGCCGTGACGTCGTTGCTGCCCTGCCTCGTCGGGCTGGCCAAGGCGCGCGAGATGCTGTTCTTCGGCGAGCATTACGGAGCCGGCGAGTTGCGTGACGCCGGTGTGGCGTGGCGAGTCGCCGCCGACGCCGATCTCCTGGCGACTGCCCACGAGGTTGCCGAGCGATTGGCCAAGCTCCCACAGTTGGCGGTGGCCGCGATGAAGCGAGTCATCAACACGACGGCCACCACGGACGTGCGGGCCGCGTTACGACTGGAGACGGACGCCACCGTCGCCGGATTCCTCGACCCGGAGACGACCCGCCTCCTCCAGGACTTCGGTTAGCCGACTCTCATCCGCAGTGCCCTCGACCTCGGCAGCGGAGTGGAGTCGAAGCCCGGCCCGAGCAGACGCGCCGCTTCGTCCAGCCACGTCCGCTCGACCGCCACGGCCGTGACTCCCTTCGCTTTCATCGCGACGAGCGGCGCCATGCCGTCGAGCAGTGCGGCGAGCACGAACATCGTGTGATCGGCATCACCGCCGACGAACTCTCCGTCGTGTTGACCGTCGCGGATCACCTTGCGCAGCATCGCCCGCCATCGGCGGTCCATTCGATCGCGCTCGGCCGCTGCCGCCGAGTCGCGCAACGCCAGAACGCACAGCTCCATCCACAACGCCCAGTCGTAGTGATGCAGCATCGCCGAGACGAGGATCCGCAAGCGCTCCGAATGCGACGCCGCCTCGTCGATGCGCACGGTGTAGCGGTCGTGGAACTCGGACTCGCGCAACGAAAGCGCCTCGGCGAGCAAGCCCTGCTTGCCGTCGAACCAGTAGAGGACAGCCGCCGGACTCGTCCCTGCCGCCTTCGCGATGTCGACCACTCGAGTGTTGGCGTAGCCGCGTTCGGACAGCACTGCTGCAGCGGCCGCAACGATCTGCGCCTTGCGCACGTGGTCGAGTCGAGGTCTTGCCATCTGAATCCTGAGTGTAGAGTCAGTTTATGGTGTCGGAGGACGCACAGGTCGATGGCGCGGGGCGCATGTTGCGCGCGCCGGCGCGTTGGCAACCGGGCGACGACGTCCCGACGCCACTCGACTTCTATCGGGGGCGGGTGCTCGCGGAATGGGTCGACTACAACCATCACATGACCGAAGCCGCCTACCTGACAGCGTTCGGTTGGGCCAGCGATGCGATGTTCACGTACATCGGCGACGACGAGGAGTATCGGGCGGGCGGCCACAGCTTCTACACCGTCGAGACGCACATCGCGTATCTCCGTGAAGCCGCGGAAGGTGCGCCGCTACGGATCACGACGCGGGTACTCGGCGTCGACCGCAAGCGACTGTTGATCTACCACGAGATGTTTCACGGCACCAACGACAAGCTTCTCGCGACGAGCGAGCAGATGCTCGTTCACGTCGACATGGCCGCCGCCCGTTCTGTGGCGATACTTCCCGACGTGCGAGCCGCGCTCGACGCGATTGCGACGGCACACTCGAGCTTGCCCGCCCCGGCGCGAGCCGGCCACTTCTCACTACCGAACCCGGAGTAGCACCGTGCATTTCGCCCTCTCGGACGAGCAGCAGATGATCGTCGACACCGTCCGGTCGTTCACCGAACGCGAACTGTTCCCGCACGAGGACGCGGTGGAGAAGCTCGGCGCCGTCCCGCCTGAGCTCGTCCAGCAGATCAAGCAACGGTCGATCGACGCAGGTCTGTACGCCGCGAACATGCCCGCGGACCTCGGTGGTGGTGGGCTCGACTCTCTCGGAGTCACACTCGTCGATCGAGAGTTCGGAGCCGCGTCGTACGCGCTGCACTACATCGTCGCCAGGCCGAGCAACATCCTGCGAGCCTGCGCGGGCGACCAGGTCGATGAGTACCTCATCCCGACGATCACGGGCGAGCGAGTCGACTGCATGGCGATGAGCGAGCCAGATGCGGGCAGCGATGTGCGCGGGATGAAGTGCAGCGCGGTACGCGATGGCGACGAGTACGTGATCAACGGCACGAAGCACTTCATCAGTCACGCGGATCTCGCCGACTACGTCATCCTGTTCGCGGCGAGTGGCGAGGAGCAGACCAGTCGCGGTCCGAAGAAGCTCATCACCGGGTTCCTCGTCGATTTCGACACGCCGGGTTGCGACGTCATCGACGGGTACCGATGTGTGTCGAATCGCGGGTACCACAACATGATCATCAACTTCGACGATTGCCGCGTCCCGGTGTCGAAGATCCTCGGTGAGGAACATCGCGGCTTCGACGCGGCAAACGAGTGGCTCGGCTCGACGCGGTTGCAGGTCGCCGCCGTGTGTGTCGGCCGAGCACGCCGCGCGCTCGGGATCGCGACGGAGTGGGCTGCGACTCGCGTGCAGTTCGGGCAGCAGATCGGGAAGTTCCAGGGCGTCTCGTTCAAGCTCGCGGACATGCAGACTCGACTCGACGCGGCGGAACTGTTGACGTTGAGAGCCGCGTGGAAGGACTCCGAGGGAACCGCCACCGACTCCGACATGGCGATCGCCAAAGTTTTCTCGAGTGAGATGTGCCAGTTCGTGACCGACGAGGCGATACAGATCCTCGGTGGCATGGGACTGATGGACGAGTTGCCGCTCGAACGGATGTGGCGCGACACCCGTGTGGATCGGATCTGGGACGGCACGTCGGAGATCCAACGGCACATCATCTCCCGGGCGATGCTGCGCCCGTTCGGAGCGTGAGCCGGTGACCGATCTCCACCGTTTGCTCGCGCCGCGTTCCATTGCGATCGTCGGCGGTGCTCCCGCTGAGCGCGTCGTGCAGCAGTGCCTCAAGCTCGACTACGCCGGGGCCATCTGGCCGGTGCATCCCAAGCGTCCGAGCCTCGCAGGGGTCGCCTGCTTTCCGAGCCTCGACGCGCTCCCGGGCGTCCCCGATGCGGTCTTCCTCGGTGTGAACCGGCACGCCACCGTCGAGGCGATGGCCACGCTCCGTTCGATCGGTGCGGGTGGCGCCGTGTGCTACGGGTCGGGGTTCGCCGAGTCCGGTGCAGCGCATCTGCAGAGCGACCTGCTCGACGCGGCCGGCGACGTTCCCTTCTTCGGCCCCAACTGCTACGGCTACGTCAACACGTTCGATCGGGTGGCGCTATGGCCCGACGAGCACGGCATGAAGCGACTCGACAAGGGCGTCGCGATCGTGTCGCAGAGCGGCAACGTTGCCGTCAACATGACGTTCCAACAACGCGGTCTTCGGCTCGGCACCGTTGTCTCCGTCGGCAACCAGGCGAGCGTCGGGATGGAGGACTGCATCGACGCGTTCCTCGATGATCCGCGCATCACCGCGATCGGCCTGTTCCTCGAAGCGGTGCGCGATCCGCAGCACTTCGCCGTCGTCGCCCGCCGGGCCAACGTTCAGGGAGTCCCACTCGTCGCGCTGCACACCGGGAGGTCGGAACACGGCGCGGCGATCGCTGCCTCGCACACCGGCTCGATGTCAGGGCGCGCCGCGGCCTATGACGCGATGTTCGCGCGCTACGGAGTAGCCACCGTGAGGACACCTGCCGAGCTGTTGGAGACGCTCAAGTTGCTGGACAACGGCGGGCGTCTCACCGGCTCGCGAATCGTGTCGATGAGCAGTTCTGGCGGCGAAGCATCACTGATCGCGGATCTGTCACAACACAGCACGTTGACGTTCGAGCCGTTCTCCGCCGAGCACGCGACGCGCATCGAGTCGACGTTGACGGAACTGGTGACGTTGAGCAATCCGTTCGACTACCACACGTTCATGTGGGGCGATCATGCCGCGATCGCGCGGTGCTTCATCGCGATCATGAATGGTCCGCAAGACGTCACGGCACTCGTGCTCGACGCGCCACCGAGCCCCGACAACGACCCGACGTCGTGGATCATCTCCGCCGACGCGCTAGCGGACGCGGCTGAGTCGACCGGCCGTCGTGCAGTCGTGCTGGCGACGATGGCCGAATGCCTGAACGAACGAATGCGTGATCACGTCATCAGCCGCGGTCTCACTCCCCTGCTCGGGCTTGCCGAAGGCCTCGCCGCGTTCGAAGCGTGCGCGCTCGCGGGCGCGCGGTGCGACCCGCCGCACGCAGATGTGAAGGAGCCGGGCGATGTGCGCCTGATCGCCGAGCACGAGGCGAAGGCACGACTTGCCGCGTCGGGCATACCGGTTCCGCGCGGCGTCGTCGCGACGCGGAAAGATGTCGAATGCGCGGCAGACCGGATCGGCTATCCGATCACCCTCAAGGCCCTCGGTCACGCGCACAAGAGTGAGGCCGGTGCGGTGACGGTCGGTCTCCGCGATGGCGCGGATCTGCGGGCCGCCATCGACCTCATGCCGCCGGCAGACGAATACCTCGTCGAGGAGACGATCGTCGATGCCGTCGCCGAGGTGCTCGTCGCCGTCCGTCGCGACCCGCCGATCGGCTGGCTCGTGTCAGTCGGTTTCGGCGGCACCGCCACCGAGGTGTGGGAGGACGTGACCCACCTGCTCGCGCCCGTCACGCACGACGACGTGCGCGCCGCCCTCGGCAGACTTCGCAGCTATCCGCTGCTCGCCGGTTTTCGCGGCCGGCCGCCGGCCGACCTCGAGGCGCTCGTCTCACTGGTCGTCGCATTGAGCGACACCGTGGTCGGCACGAGCGCCGTCGAGGTCGAGATCAATCCGGTGCTCGTCGGCCGCGTTGGCGCCATTGCGGTCGACGCCCTGTGGGTGGAGGAGGTCACATGACGGGTTTCGTGGTCGAACGACGCGGCAGCACGGCCGTCCTCACGATCGATCGTCCGAAGGCAAACGCGATCGACGCGACGACGAGCAAGGCAATGGGCGACGCGTTCGCGGCACTCGACGGCGACCCCGCCGTGCGCGCGATCATCATCACCGGAGCCGGCCCGAAGTTCTTCTCCGCGGGATGGGATCTGTCGGCGGATGAGGACTTCGACAGCGACTACGGCGTCGGTGGCTTCGGTGGCTTCCCGGAGCTGCCCAACCGGACGACACCGGTGATCGCCGCGCTCAACGGCATGGCCGTGGGTGGAGGGTTCGAGATCGCCCTCGCCGCCGACATCATCGTCGCTGCCGAACATGCCCAGTGCTGGCTGCCCGAGCCCGCGCTCGGGATCCTTCCCGACGCGGGGGCCGTGAAGTTGCCACGTCTGCTGCCGAGCCACGTCGCTCGCGAGCTGCTGCTGACCGGACGCCGGATGGACGCCGCTGAAGGATCTCGTTGGGGACTCTTCGCACACGTCGTCGCGGCCGACGACCTCCTGACGACGGCATGTGAGATCGCTGACGCGATCGCGGTGTCGGCGCCGCTCAGCGTCGCCGCGATTCTCGACATCGAACGTCGCACCGTGCACCTCTCGGTCGACGACGCGATGACCTCACTGAGATCGCTTGCGAGCTACCGGCGAGCGATCGATTCGGACGATGCCGAAGAAGGCCGAGCCGCGTTCGCCGAACGTCGCGCCCCGGTGTGGAAGTCGCAGTAGGTCACGTCGTCGGGCGGGCCGACCCGAAGCCGAAGAGGTGCTGGCCGACCTTGCGCATTTGAATCTCCTCGGAGCCTTCCGTGATGCGGTAACGCCGGTGATGGCGGTAGATGTGCTCGAACGGCATGTGCCGCGAGTAGCCGACACCGCCGCACGTCTGCATGGCCCTGTCGGCGGCGTCGCAGGCCAGTCGGTTGGCGCGGTAGTTGCACATCGCGACGAGGTGGGTGACCTCCATGTGATGTTGGTGGTCGAGCATCCATGCCGTGTAACGGACGAGTTGGCGAACCATCGCCGCTTCCGTGTGCAGTTCCACGAGTGGAAACTGGATCCCCTGGTTCGTCGAGAGCCGCTTGCCCCAGGTGACCCGACTGTTGGCATACGCGACGGCTTCGTCGATGCAGAACTGCGCGGCACCCAACGACGACGCCGCTTGGCGAATCCGGTTCTCGTGGACGAAGTGCTGCGCCAGTTCGAGACCGCGATCGATGGTCCCGAACACCGCGTCGGCATCGACGCGCACATCCGTCAGCGACACCTCTGCGTGATCGGTCGGCATGTTGAACGTCCACCAGAAGAACTCGACCTTGAACCCGGGCGCATCCGTCGGCACGAGGAACGCCGAGATCCCCTTGGGACTCCCCGCTTCACCGCTCGTACGAGCGAAGATGATGTCGTGCGTCGCGTGATGCAGGCCACTGTTCCACCGCTTCATTCCGTTGAGCACCCATTGGTCGCCGTCACGCACGGCCGTCGTCTCCATGTAGGTCGCGTCGCTGCCATGATTCGGTTCGGTGAGGCCGAACGCCAATCGGCGACTGCCGTCGAGGAACCCGGGCATCCACTCGGCGACTTGATCCGGCGTGCCGAAGTCGCGCATCATCAGCACGGTCGGAAAGTTGCCGACGATCGACGACTCGTTCTGCAGATCGTTGTGCAAGCCGAGGCCCTTCGTCGCCAAGTGCTCGCGGATGACGGCCATCTCGAGGTTCGAGGCATCGCGCCCTCCGAACTCGGCAGGAAGTGCAAGGCGCAACCAACCGGCCGCGTCAGCACGACGACGCATCTCGCGCAGCAGGTCCTCCCAGTCGGCCCGGGGCACGCCTCCGTTGTCGAAGTCGGTTCTGGCCCACTCACGACGATGATCGAAGAACCGGATGTTGTCGTCGATCTGTTCCAACGGCTTGATCTCACGTTCGATGAACTCGTCGAGGTCGTCGAGCGTCGTCTGGATGTCGGTTGGGATCGCGAAGTCCACGAGTCACGACGCTACGAGAGTCGCCGCTCGGCGCTGCCACGGAGCGAGCGCCACGAGGCCGACCGCGAGGACCATTCCCGAACCAGCGGTCGTCCACCGCAGTCCGACGGCGTCGGCGATCTGACCCTGGATCAGCGTGCCGACCGGAAACAAGATGCCGAGGACCATGAAGTTGACCGCAAGAACGCGGCCACGCATGTCGTCGGGTGCTGATTGCTGGGCGATGCTCGCGAACGACGTGAACGCATAGCCGTAGCACAGGCCGATCAGCATCAACATCGGCGCGGCGAGCCACAAGTCAGGTGCCGTCGCGTACGCGACCAACGCGGGGCACAGAAGTCCCACTCCGCCGAACATCACGGAAGTGACGCCGAACTTCTTGGTGACGGACCCGAGCGTGAACGCCGCGGTCACGGCGCCGATCCCCTGCGCCGTCACCAGCACCGAGGTCGCCCGCGCATCACCGTGGAACACGTTGGTCGCCATCTGCGAGACGAACGCGATGAACGGCGAAGCGATCCCGATCGTCAGCACCATGACGACCAACATCCGTCGCATGATCGGATGGGCGATCGCGAATCGCAAGCCGTCGGCGAGCGCACCGAAGATCGGACGGCGATCGCCGTTCCTGCGTGGCACCTTGACCAGCGAGACGGCGACGATGACCGCAAAGAAGCTGATCGCGTTGCACCACAGTGCGGTTCCGATGCCGCCGAGCGAGATCGCGATCGCGGCGAACGACGGACCGATGATCCTGCCGAGGTTCCACTGCGCGTTCGACAGACCGACACCCGCGACGAGGTGTTCACGTTCGACCAGATCCGGCAACGTCGACTGGAACGACGGGAACGTGAACGCGCCGATGCAACCGGCGACGAAGCTGAGACCGGCGATTCCGAGCGGCGTCGCCGTTCCTCCGCCGACCCACACCGCGAGGATCGCGGCCACAACAGCGGACAAGGCATTGCCGACGACCAGCAATCGCCGCCTGCTCCATCGATCCGCCATCGCCGAGCCGATCGGGCCCAGCACGCCGTTCGGCAAGAACCCAGCGGCGCCGACGAGCGCCGACAACGACGCCTTCCCCGTAGTGTGCGCAACGTGATAGCTGAGGCCGACGGTTTCCATCCACGTGCCGATGTTGGAGAGCAACGCACCTGACCACATCAGCCGAAAGTTGCGTGATCGAAACGGGGCGAGAGACGCAGACGCCATGTGCGAGCGACGATACCGGTAAGCTGCTTTCGGCGTGGCGGCCGGAAGGCAGTGCTCGTCCTGCGGTCCGGACAACAGAGTCTGGAAGCCATGCCCACTGAACTGGCACCAAGCGTCGCTGAGGACAGCACTCTCCCGCTGTTCGCGGTGCCCGCCGAGATCCGCCAGTGGGGCGCCAGGGTCCGTGTCGCCGATCGCAATCCGCTACGTGCAACCGCAATGCTGCTGGAATCGATCGTGCTGTACGGCGTCTTCATCGCCGGCGGTGAGGAGCTCGACAGTTGGTGGGGCTGGATCATCGCGTGGGTGGGTCTCGTCGTGTGCATGATGCGAGTCGACGCGATTCACCACGAGGCCGTGCATCGCAGCCTGTTCGTCCGGCGCTGGCCGAACGATCTCATCGCGACGTTCACCGGAGCGCTCGAGGGGTTTCACGGTCCGACGTATCGATGCTTCCATCTCGCGCATCACGCGCTGACACGGCGCGATCAGGACCTCTCCGACCCGGAGGCGTTCTACGACGAGGTGCTGACTCGACCGTTCTCGATCGGGCCCGTTCACCTCGGCGCTCGCGCGGTCTACCTCGTGGGGATGCTCGCCGGCGGCGTGACGTTTGCCGTGCAGCTGATGATCGGTGCCATCGGGACGCTGTTCGGTCGGGCACCGGCATTCGTCGGCGCCGCCTCTCTCGAACGACACATCCGTCGATGGGGATGGCTGCCGTTCGTTCTCTGGGGAACCGCGATCTGCGGCTCAGTCCTGAGTGGTCACAGCGCGGAGCTGATCCGCTGGTGGCTTGTCCCGATGCTCGTGTTCCTGTGCGGCCCTTACACGTTCTTCGCGCTCCCCGAGCACTACGCCGCACCGCACAACGACCCGATGGTCACGGCAACGGGCTCAGTGCGCTCGACGCCGATGTATCGATGGCTGACCCTCGACGGCAACTTCCACCTCGCCCATCACGTCTTCCCCACGGCCTCGTGGTGGCGGCTTGCCGACGCCGACGCGCAGCTCCGCAGTGTGACGACCCTTCGTCACACCGGATACCTCAGGTTCCATCGCGATGTCTGGCGCGAGCTCGCGGCAACACGACCGGTCAGTAGTGCGTCTGACAATGAGGAGTCGGCGACGTGAGGAAGAACGCGTCGGCTCGCCGTAGCACCTGATCGTTGCGCGCTTCGAGGCGACGGCCCGCCGCGAGCAACGACGGGCGAACTCCGCCGAGCAGCAATGCTCCCAACGAAGCCGTGTCGGTCACGAAGTCGGCGCGGGTGCGCACCCGAGTGCACGACGCGTCGCTGGCGGAACCGTCGATCGCCCAACGGACGCCCTCCACCTCGACGACGAAGCGATCGTCCGTGCCGTACCGGCGCGCCGACATGCACGCGGCAACGTCTCGAACGTTCACCCAGATTCCGTCGTTCAACGTCGTCGTCTGCAAACCTCGTGGGTCCGTCAACAGGTACGGCAACGGGTCATCGATCGGTATCTGCGTCGAGACGATCGTCGCGACCAGGTCGATGCCGAGCAGCGTGTGCCACAACGCTGCGTGCGCATCACGCGTGGTTGCGACGAACTCGACGAGGCGCACCGTGTGCGCCGGCCGACCATCGTTCCAATGGCTCTCCACCCGGTACACCGCGTACCCGTCGCGATGGGTGATGAACAGAGCCGGTCCGAACGAACCACTCGGCTGCTTCCACTGGTCGAACAGGTAGGTGTGCCATGCGGCCGTCCTGTCGACCTCGCCGGATCGCAGACGATGGAACCTCGGCCAGATCTTCATGATGTGCGACAGCGCCGCGTCGCCGTCGAGGAACCGCACCGACCCTGGCTTCGGTCGGAACTCGGGACGAAGCTGCACCATCCGCCGATCGATCGACGCGACCCGTGTCACCGAGGCGATGCCGAATCCGTATCGCTCGTAGATCCCACCCTCGCTCGCGTAGAGCATCGCGACCGGCTCACCGCGCCGGTCGACATCCGCCAGTGATCGCCCCATCAACGTGGTGAGGACCCCTTGGCGACGATGTGTTGCCGCTGTCGAGACCCATGTGATCGCACCCATCGGCAACTGCCCGCCGCCGGGCACCGTCACCTCGAGCGAGTACACGCCCGCGACCCCGACGACCTCGCTGCCGTCGAGCGCGATCTCATACCGGCTGGTGTCGTGGATGACACGCGAGCTCTCGATCCGTTCCGGCTCGTACGTGAAGCCGAACGCGCGGCCGTCAGCGCGGCAGATCGCCGGCCAGTCGCTGTCCGTTGCGGTCCTGTACGAGATCGGCATCGGGCGAGTCTGGCCGTCGCTCACCACCGCGAGCCACTAATTTCCAGCGGATGACCACCTTCGATCCACAACGCGTCGTCGCCGACCTCCGTGCCCTCGCCGATCGAACGGGCGGCTCGGAAGGAAGTCGCCGGCTTGCATGGACGCCAGAGTGGCTCGAGGCGCGAGCCATGTTGCGCGAATCGCTGACGACCCTTCCGGTGGACGTCGACGTGGACGAAGCGGGAAACCTGTGGGCCGTGCTGCGCGGCACGACAGCCGACACGTTGGTCGTCGGCAGTCATCTCGACAGCGTTCCGAAGGGCGGCTGGCTCGACGGCGCGCTCGGTGTGATGTCGGGGCTCGAGCTGTTGCGCTCACTCGCGGCTGAGGGCACGCCGCCGGTCACCGTCGCACTCGTCGACTGGGCCGACGAGGAGGGAGCGAGGTTCAGTCGCAGCCTGTTCGGCTCAGCCGCAAGCGTCGGCACGCTCGACGTCGACGTGCTCAGAAGTTTGACGGACAAGGACGGCAACAAGCTGCCCGACGTGCTCGCCGCACATGGCGTGGACATCGAGAACCTCGACGGCGCTCGCACACGAATGGCCGACGTGAAGGCCTACGTCGAAGTGCACATCGAACAGGGCCCGATCCTTGAGTCGATGGGTCGCGGCATCTGCACGGTGACGGGGACGAAGGGCATCGAGCGTGAACGCCTGGTGTTCCGCGGACAGGCGGCCCACGCCGGAACCATGCCGATGACGATGCGCCGCGACAGCTTCCGTGCCGCCTCGCGGTTCGCGCTCGAGATCGCCGACATCGCCCGACGACACGACGGGGTCACGACCGTCGGCGTCGCCCAGTGCTGGCCAGGCGTCGTGACCGCTGTCGCCGGCGAGACGCGGTTGGCGATGGACATGCGCCACATCGACGCCGCGGCACTCCAGCGCATGTTCGACGAAGCGCACGTCGCGGCGGACCGTGCGGCCGAAGCCGAGGACTGTGCGGTCGAGTGGGAGCACATCTTTCGAATCCCGCCGATGCCGTTCCATCCGGGACTGCTCGATGCTGCGCGTCAGAGCGTCAAGGAGGTCGAGGGGCACGACGTCGAACTGCCGAGCGGCGCGCTGCACGATGCCAGTGAGATGGCTCGCGAGGTTCCGACCGTCATGATCTTCTCGTCGTCGACGAACGGACTGAGCCACACGAAGGAGGAGGACACTCCGGTCGAGCATCTGCACATGGCGGCCGATGCGTTCAACCGCACGTGCCGCCGGACGATCGATCTGATCGCTGCCGGCGCGCTCTAACCGCGGCGTTGGTTCAGCAGCGCGGTGACGGACTTCCCGTCCGCCTTGCCCTGGCTCAGCTTCATCACCGCGCCGACGAGCGCTCCCATGGCCTTGCCTTCGCCTGCGCAGAACTTGGCCCACGCCTCGCCGTTCTCCGCGATCGCCTGGTCGACGAGCGAGTCGAGCGCGTCGGAACCCATCGCCTCGAAGCCCTTCGCGGCTGCGATTGCTTCCGGGTCACCGCCGCCGTTCGAGATCAGTTCGGCGACGACGGCCTTCGCCTGCGTCGCGGTGAGCTTGCCACCGACTTCCATCGTGGTCAGCTTGGCGAGGTCGCCCGCCGGCACGGTCGGTGAATCGGCCCACGCTTCCTTGACGTGCACCAATGCGCGGGCGACGTCGCCGCCGGCCTCGCCGACCGACAGCACGAACTCGTCCTGGCCGCGGTCGACCACCACCATCGCCGCCTCGCTGTCCGGTGCGACGCCCGTTGCCTCCGCCAGACGAGTCCGCCGCGCGGCCGGCAGCATCGGCAGTGCGGAACGGATCGCCGCGATCCACTCCTGTGACGGCGCGACCGGGACGAGATCCGGCTCGAGGAAGTAGCGGTAGTCGTCGGCATCTTCCTTGCTCCGCAACGTGTGGGTGCGACCGTCGTTCTCGTCCCAGTGCCGAGTCTCCTGGCGGACACGATCACCGTTCTCGAGCAGGTCGATCTGGCGGCGCGCCTCGTACTCGATGGCTCGACCGATCGAGCGCACGCTGTTGACGTTCTTGATCTCGCATCGCGTGCCGAGCTCTGTGTCGGGTTGGTGGACGCTGACGTTCGCGTCCACGCGCATGCTGCCTTCTTCCATCTTGGCGTCGGACGCTCCGACGGCCAACAGGATCCCGCGCAGCTCGGTGACGTACTGGCGTGCCTGTTCGGCCGTTCGGATGTCAGGCCGGCTGACGATCTCGACGAGCGGGACGCCGGCGCGGTTGAAGTCGATCAGCGAGTAGTCGCTGCCGTGGATGCGACCGCCGGCGCCACCGAAGTGGGTGCTCTTGCCGGTGTCTTCCTCGAGGTGCGCACGTTCGATGCCGATGCGTGTGCCGTCGGGGAGCGCAAGGAACCCGTCGACGTTCAACGGCTGGTCGTACTGGCTGATCTGGTACGCCTTCGCCATGTCGGGATAGAAGTAGTTCTTGCGATGGAACGTGCACGGCTGGATCGTGCAGTTGAGCGCCAACCCGATGCGCATCGCCAACTCGACCGCCTGACGGTTCAACACGGGCAGCGCGCCGGGAAGCCCGAGGGTGACGGGATCGATGTTGGTGTTCGGCTCGTCGCCGAAGCGGTTCGCGCTCGCCGAGAACAGCTTCGTCACCGTCGCCAGTTCGACGTGCACTTCGAGACCGACGACGAGCTCCCAATCGCCGGGAAGACCGTCGCGAGCGCTCATGACACCGCCCGTTCGAGAGCTGCCGCTGCCCGAAACATGTCCGGCTCGCAGAGCGTGCCGGCAAGGACCTGCACGCCGACAGGAAGGCCGTCGGCACCGGTCCCGAACGGGACGCTCATGCCCGGCTGGCCGGAGAGGTTCGCCGGGATGGTGTACACGTCGCAGAGGTACATCGCCAGCGGGTTGTCGCCCTTCGCGCCGAACGGGAAGGCAACGCTCGGCGACGCGGGGGTCAGAAGGACATCGGCGTGTTCGTATGCCCTGACGAACTCGTCGTGGATCAGCCGGCGGACCTTCAGCGCCTTGCCGTAGTACGCGTCGTAGTAGCCGGCGCTCAACGCATACGTGCCGAGCATGATCCGTCGCTTGACCTCGTCGCCGAATCCTGCGGCGCGCGTCGCGCCGTACATCGCGTTCGTGTCCGGAGCCTCGACACGCAGCCCGTATCGAACACCGTCGTACCGCGCCAGGTTGCTGCTGGCCTCTGCAGGCGCGATGAGGTAGTACGCGGTCAGCCCGAACGTGAACGCGGGTACCTGGACATCGACGATCTTCGCGCCGGCCTCGCGCAACGCGTCGAAGGCGAGCTCCACGCGTTCGTTGACATCTGGATCGGCACCCTCAGGGAGGTCGGTGATCCGACCGACGCGAAGCCCCTCGACGCCGCGGTCGACCACGTCAACGAGCGACGGGTGCGCAACGGGAATCGAGGTCGAATCCATCGGATCGTGACCGCCGATCACATCGAGGAGTTGCGCCGCATCGGCGACGCTGGTCGCGAACGGACCGATCTGGTCGAGGCTGCTGGCGAACGCGATCAGTCCGTACCGGCTGACGTACCCGTACGTCGGCTTGACACCGACGACGCCGCACAACGCTGCCGGCTGGCGAATCGACCCGCCCGTGTCACTGCCGAGCCCGAGCGAGGCGAACCCCGCTGCCACCGCAGCAGCACTGCCGCCACTGCTGCCGCCCGGTACACGCGAGATGTCATGCGGGTTGCGTGTCGGACCGAACGCGGAGTTCTCCGTGCTCGAGCCCATCGCGAACTCATCGAGGTTGGTCTTGCCGATGACGACCGCACCGGCAGCGGCGAGCTTCGTGACGATCGTCGCGTCGTACGGCGGCTTCCACCCGTCGAGGATCTTCGACGAGCACGTCGTCGGGATGCCATGGGTGCACATGTTGTCCTTCAACGCGATGGGCACGCCGGCGAGTGGGCCGGGATCGCCACCAGCGGCAACCATGTCGTCGATCTCGCGGGCCCGGGCCCGTGCCTCGTCGGCCAGCACGAGGTTGAACGCGTGGATCTCGGGCTCGCGGTCGGCGATCGCGGCGAGGTGCTGCTCGACGACATCCACCGACTTCAACGAGCCGGCGCGCACCGCCGCGGCGATCTCGAGTGCACTCGCCATCAGACGTCGAGGCCGATGATGGGCGGCACCCGGAACCGGCCGTGCTCAGCTGCCGGCGCGGCGGACAGGACCTCGTCGCGGTCGAGGCCATCGTCGATCACGTCGTCGCGAAACACGTTCTCGAGCGCATACGGCTGCGCCATCGGCTCGACGTCGTCGAGGTCGAGCGCGTCGATGTCCGCGAAGTGCTCGAGCATGTCGCCGAGTTGGACGGTCGTCCGCTCGATCTCGGCAGGAGTCAGGTCGAGTCGGGCCAGCCGTGCGACCTTGGCGACGACGTCTTGTGATATCCGCTCCGACACAGGCGTGGATGCTAGAGGCCCGGTCTCGGGAACCGCTCGCCGAATTGCGGATGGACCGTGAGGCGGTACGCAAAGTTGTACTGACCGGCTGCAAGGCGGTACTGCGGCAGGACATCGGGTCCACAGCTCGCAGTACCGAGTCCGCGGTGAGCGACGTCGAGGTGCACGACCAATTCGTCGCGCGGCCACAGATCCGCCTCGTTCGCCGCGGCGTACAGATCCTCGGCGCGGTAGTTCGTCGCAGACACGTGCAGCGCGATCGGCTCGAGGACGTCCATTCGGACCATCTCACCGGTGATCGGGTCGAGGCACTCGAGCCATCGCGTCTCGGTGCGCAGGCCGAACTCCTGCGGGACGAGGTACG
>DASWRR010000591.1:0-13770 GCA_036403055.1 Ilumatobacteraceae bacterium
CCTCGTCGGCGGTCCCCGCATCCACACCGAGCGGCACGAGTCGTAGGCGCTCAGCACCAAGACCGGCCTTCACGCAATCGTCCATCGTCGCCTGGCTGCTGCACAGCACGAGATCCGCCCGGCGTCGGATGTGATCGAGGCTGCGGCGGAAGATTGCATTGCCCCGCCGCGTGAACTGCGTCGGGTCGTGCAAGAACGCCACATCGTGCACCGTGACGACGAGCGGCGCATCCGTTGCGCACGGGATCAGCGTCGTCGCGTGCGCGACATCGACGGGTCCAGTGGCGCGTTCGACCTTCGGCCATCCACGTCGCAACCAGAGGTCGTACAGCAGCGGACCGCCGACCGGCAGGTGGGCGATCGGGATCGGCGGTGACCACGGTTCGCTCGGCACGTGCGCGTGGCGGCCAGCGACTCCGATCAGCGTCACACCGGTTTGCGCGGACATCGCGTCGGCGACCTTCATCGCGGCGACGCCGGTGCCGCCGGGAACTCGATGCCAGCACTGCTCGAGTGTGTAGGCAACGCGCACGGCCTCCATCATGCCCGCGGGCGTGTCACATCGCCGCACATCGGTGCATCAGCGATGAGGAGGTCGTCTACGATTTGAAGATGCGCAAGCAGTTGGCTCCCGCAGCGTTGCAGCGCGATCGCCGCTTCAACCGCATCACGACCGAAGAGCGGTTTGCCGATGAGCGACCGAACGACATCGGCCAAGAACGGCGGATGGACGCCGAGTCCGCCGAATCGTTCGATCGCGCTCGCCGGCAGATGCACGGCATCTTCGTCGGCGAGATCCAAGCGCTCGAAGGCGCCGGCCGCACGGCCTTCGACTTCACGCTCGACGAAACGCCGCTGCAGATGAAGCTGGACATGGCCCGGCAGTGCTGGGACGAGGCGCGTCACGTAGAGATCAGCTTGCGCCTCGGCGAGCACATGGGGACGGAGATCGGTGAGTTCAGCGAGGCCGTCACGTTGTTCGAGGCCGCGTGCCACGAAGATCCGGTGTTCCGGCTCGCCGGTGTGAATCGCGCTCTCGAAGGGCTTGCCATCGACGTGTTCACGACGATGCGCGACTTCGCCGGCGAGATGAACGACCCGGTCCTGTACTTCTGCGAGGACTGGATGCTCGCGGATGAAGTGACGCACGTGAAGATGGGCAGCACGTGGCTGCGCGAGCTGACCAAGGACGACAAGGATCGACAGACGCGTGCGCTCGAGTTCCAACGCGCCGTCGACAGCCTGTTCAACTTCCGCGGCAGCCGCGGCGAGACTCGGGAGGCCTCGATCCGCCTGGCGCGCCAGTTCCGCGAGATGGCCGGCTTCCGCTCGGAGGAGATCGACGAGATCGCGGCCAGCGCAGAAGCGCAACGCGCCGCACGAAGCGCTGCAGCGGCCTACTGAGCCCGTCGGAGCTCGGGAACCAGTTCGCCTCGTTCGACGACGGCAATGCCGTCGAGCGTGACCGTGCAGTTCCGCATCGGCAGGTCGAAGTGGCCAGCGGTGAAGCGGCCGGCGATCTCGTTCGCTCCCGTCGAGTACAAGAAGTTGCCGGCGACAGCGCGTGCCTCGGTCCCCCACGTTTCGCGCCGGTCGTAGAGCTCGACGGTCTCCCACCGGGCCGCCTCGTTCATCCCCCAACCAACGTGGCTCGTTGCATAGCTCTCACGGTCGCCGAACGACGCGAGGTACGAATCGAACAACTTGGCGTCGACGCCGTCGCCGGAGATGTCGGTGATGTGGTCGTCGACGATCGTCAGCACGATCGGCGACTCCAGCGTGCGGTTGAACGTCAGATTGAGATCACCCGGCGACATCACCAGCGTTCCATTGACGGTGCCGGCCGCTGGAAACGCGATGACGAGGCCGCCCGGCCAGTGCGCGATCGACCCGCTGCCGGCGGTCACGCCGGTCGATGCCGCGGTGACGGCGCCGGTGAAATCGACCGTCAGATCGGTCCCCGCATCGCTCGTGACACGCATCTCATGGGCGTCGCGCAGCAGGTCGTGCGCCCGCGCCACACGACGGGGCAGGTCATCGTCCCATGCGAGCCGATCGAAGACGTCAGGGTGCTCGTTCGAGATCATGAGCACCCGGGCACCGCCGCGCAGGATCTCTCCCAGCTCCGGTGCGTGCAACACGCCTTCGACGGTGCAGTCGATCACGAGACCCGAGGCGGCCAACGCGGCGATCACTGCAGCGTTTCCGGCGATCGCTTGTGATGCGCCCGTCGAACGGATCGGCACCGGGCCAACCGACGACGGCGTCGCGAGGACCACATCGAACACCCGTGCACCCGAGGACTGTGCTGCGAGGCGCGCCGTCTCGACCAGCGCAGGCCGACTCTGTGTTTCGCTGAGCACTGCGACGACCTCATCGGCGACGAGCCTGCACCGAGCGAAGTGCTTGGCGAAGGCGTCGATGTAGCGCCACTCGGTCATTGCTGCGCGCCCTGTCGGGTGCAGTGATCGATCTGCTCGAGGAGCAGTTCGTTGACGTCGTCCGGTGCCTCCGCGTTGAGGAGGTGGCCGGCGTGCGGAACCACCACGAGCCGGGCGTTCGGAATCAGATCCGCGAGCTCGAAGGCATAGCGGACCGGTGTCTCCTCGTCGAGCTCGCCCACCGCACATATCGTCGGGGCGTCGATCGTCGGCAGGAGCGCGCGGCTGTCGTGTGTGACGAGGCAGTCGATCGACCGACGGAGCGCGGCCGCGGAAACGCGGCCCATCGCGGCGCGCTGTCCGGCGAGCGCTTCGGGCGTGATGTGCGGCCCAGCGACCGCGCGCAGCACGTCCTCGGCGAAGTCGATCGGCTCGCGACCCTCGTCGAGCGGCGCCAGCCGCGCGGCGCGCCACTCGTCCGGCTTCGTTCCGTCGAGACCGAACGCCGGGCTCGTCGACAGCAACGTCAGGCTGATGACTCGCGATGGATGCATCGCCGCGACGTACTGAGCGATCATGCCGCCGAACGAGATCCCGGCGACGTGCGCGGCGCGTACGCCGATCGCGTCGAGGAGATGGGCAACGGAATCGGCGAGGCGCTCGAACGTCGTCGCCCCATCGATCGCGACGGACGAGCCGTAGCCGGGCATGTCCCACGCGACAACCCGATGTGCATCACCGAGATCTCGCAACTGCGGCTCCCACGACAGCCTGCTGCCGCCCAATCCGTGCAGCAGCACGAGTGCCGATCGCACGGTCGGCGAGCCGGACTCGCGCCAGGAGAACCGATCGCCATCAACGTCGCGGACTCCAGCCATCGCACCAGTGTGACCTGGTCAGCACTGTTTGTCAACGGTGTTGACATTGCAGCATGGAGCATTCACAATCAGTCGATGACGGTGGATCGCGAGCACTTCGTCCAACAGATCCGGACGATGGGACCGACGCTCGCGGCGCGCGCCGTCCGTTACGACCGCGATGCAACCTTCCCGTTCGAGAACTTCGCCGACTTCCGGAACGCGGGGTTGCTCGCGCTGTGCATTCCCGAAAAGCACGGTGGGTGTGGCGCGAGCTACGCCGACTACGTACGCGTCAGCGAGGAGATCGGTCGATACTGCGGCGCGACGGCCCTCACGTTCAACATGCACAACGCCACGATGCTGTGGTGCGGTCAGGTCGCGGACACGCTGACGATGTCGGATCGCGAACGCGAACAGCACGAGGTGATTCGCGCCGAGATGTTCCGCGGCGTCGTCGATGACGGGCGGATCCACAGTCAGCCGTTCTCCGAAGGGATCGCGCCCGGCGCGACCGCCGGCGTCGCAACACGAGCCGTTCGCGTGGATGGTGGGTGGCGGGTCACTGGTCGCAAGATCTTTGCCTCGCTGTCCGGGGCGGCGAACTTCTACAACGTGATCGCGCAGGTGCCGGGGGACGACGCGATCAGGTTCCTCGGCGTGCCGGCCGATGCCGAAGGCGTGTCGACGATCGACGATTGGGACCCACTGGGGATGCGCGGCACGGTGTCACGCACATTGCTGATGGACGACGCGTTCGTGCCCGCCGAGAACGAGTGGCTGCCGCCTGGCGTCTACAACCAGGCCGCCGAGCGCTACCCGTGGCTGTTCCTCTCGCTGTGCCCGAGCTACCTCGGCCTGACGGGCGGTGTCCTCGACACGACGCGGGCATATCTGCGCGGCGAGCTGCCGGGTCAGGCCGCTGGCGCGCGGCGCGATCATCCGATGAAGCAGGTCGGGTGGGCACAGATGCAGCTCCGGCACCAACAAGCGAGGGCGCTGCTGTATCGGGCGATCGACGAGGCGACGCTCGACCCGAGCGAGGACGATCTCGTCCTCGGCTGGTCCGCGGCCTACACCGTGATGGAGCACGCGGCGGAAGTCGCCTCGACCGCGATCCGCGTCTGCGGCGGTCAGGCCATGCTCAAGCACCTGCCGCTCGAACGGATGTATCGCGACGCGCGGCTCGGTTCGCTCATGCTGCCGTGGAGCGCCGAGGTGTGCCTCGAGCGGCTGGCGACGGCCCGGCTGTACGGCTGATGTCACGGTTGACGCCGGACCGCATCGTCGCTGCCGCGATCGACGTGATCGCCGATGTCGGCCCCGAACAGTTCTCGGTGCGCCGCCTCGGTGATGCGCTCGACGCCGACCCGACCGCGATCTACCGCCACTTCCGCAGTAAGGACGAGCTCCTTCGCGCCATCGGTGACCGGAGTCTCGCGGGCGTCGTCGATGATCTTCCTGCGTCCTCGTGGCGCGACTGCATTCGAGAGGTGTGCATGCGGATTCGCGCGGCGAACTTGGCGCGACCAGCGCTCGCGTCGCTCGTGCGTGGTGCTCCCCCGCGTCACCGCAACGAACTGCTCATCACCGAGACGATCTTGTCGCGGTTGCGCGAGGCCGGCTTCGACGTCGCCGGCGCCGCGATGGCCTATCACGCAGTCATCGAACTGACCATCGGGTCGGCGGCGATCGATTCGCCGCTGGCGTGCGTCGCTGAAAGTGAGCGCGATCGGACCTACGAGGAGTGGAGGTCGGACTACGCCGCGCTCGACGCCGGCGCTTTTCCCGTCTCGGTCCAGATGGCGGCGTCGCTGTACCCGCAGACCGCCGATCAGCGATTCGAGTACGCGCTCGACCGGCTCCTCGACGGCTTGTCGCTCACCGTGATGTGACAGCGTTCGACGATGGACAGCTACCTGGATCTCAACCGTGCCAGCTGGGACGACCGGGCACCGGCGCACGCGGCATCCGACGACTACGGGTTCGACCGTTTTTCCCGCGATCCGCAGCACATCAGCGACGTCGTGCGGTTCGACCTGCCACTGCTCGGCGATGTGACCGGCGAACGCGGCGTTCATCTGCAATGCCACATCGGCACCGACACGATCTCGCTCGCCCGCCTCGGCGCGACGATGACAGGGCTCGACTTCTCGAGTGCGTCGCTCGCCGAGGCGGCGCGGCTGGCGACGATCGCTGCGACGCCGGTCGACTTCGTCCAGTCGAACGTCTACGACGCGCTCGGCGTGCTGCCGGCCGGCGCGTTCGATCTCGTCTACACCGGGGTCGGCGCGCTCTGCTGGCTCCCCGACGTGCGGCGGTGGGCGGCCGTTGTCGCCGCGTTGCTTCGCCCCGATGGACGCCTGTTCATCCGGGAAGGGCATCCGATGATGTGGGCGATCGACGAAGCTCGCGCCGACGCTCTGGTCGTCGACTACCCGTACTTCGAGCGCGCCGAACCGCTGATCGACGACGACCCCGGCACGTACGTGTCGACGGATACGAGCTTCACGGCGAACGTCACCCACGTCTGGAACCACGGTCTCGGTGAGATCGTCACGTCCCTCCTCGATGCCGGCATGGAGCTCACAAGGCTCGTCGAACACGACAGCGTTCCGTGGGAGGCGCTCCCGGGACAGATGGACCAGCGCGAGCTCGGCGAGTGGTCCCTACGTGATCGGCCCTGGCGACTCGCCCACTCCTACACGCTGCAAGCTGTCAAGCGCTGACGCGGCGAGGAGCTAGAAGAACGGCAGGTAGTGCTCCAACTCCCAGCGCGAGATCGATTCGACGTCCCACGCTGCGCCGGTCGCCTGCCACTTGGCCAACTCGTCGTTGCGGATGGTGAGGAACGCGGTCACGAGGTCGTGACCCATCGCCTCGCACAGCACCGCATCGGCCTCGAGCGCAGCAAGCGCCTCGGCAAGGTCGTGGGGAGTGTGGCGGTCGGTGTTCGGCTCCTCGTCGCCATCGCCGATCTGCGGGTCCCCGCAATCGCGACCATCGACGACACCCAGCAGCGCGGCGTTGAGCATCACCGCAGCGGCGAGGTACGGGTTGGCGCTACCGCACGGCATCCGGTTCTCGATGCGCGTCGCGGGACCGCGTTCGCAGGGGATCCGGTACGTGCTGATCCGGTTGTCGAGCCCCCAGTTCGCCCAGTATCCGGCGATGATCCCCGGCACGAGCCGCTTGTAGCTGTTGACGAGCGGAGCCGACATCGCCGCCATGCCTTCGTGGTGGGCGATGAGACCGCCGAGGCACTGTCGGGCGAGCTGCGACAGCCCGTGCTCGGCGCTCGGGTCGTCGAAGCAGTTGGGACCACCGTGAACCGGTGTGAACGAGAGGTTGATGTGCAGACCGCTGCCGACGAGGTCGGCCATCGGCCGACCCATGTAGGTGATCCAGTAGCCCTTGCGCGCCGCGAGTTCGCGCGTCATCTCCTTGCAGATGAAGGCGCGGTCCGCGGCATCCAGCGCAGGCCCGTATCGCAAGTTGAGCTCCATCTGGCCGGGATGGAACTCGCCCATGATGCCCTCGAGGTCGAGCTCGGAATGCTCGGCCGCGTCGTACATGTCGAACATCAACCCGGTGTTGTCGCCGCCGAGCCCGACGCCATAGACGCGGTGCGACGGGATGTGCAGCGGCGCATAGCCACCCGGCGACGACGAGTCCGGCTGCATCACGTAGAACTCCATCTCGAACCCGAGATGCGGCTCGTACCCGAGTGCCCGCCAGGCCTCGACAGCGCGTTTCAAGGCGGCGCGTGGGCACAGCGCGAGCGGCTGACCGTTGTACTCGAGATCGGCAATCGCGACGTCGGTGTCGACTTCCCATCCGGGCCGCACGGAATCGGTGAGCGGTACCGTCGACAGGTCGGCGAAGCCGACGTCGGGGCCGTAACCCTCGACCGGGAGGATGTCGCGGTCGAGGCTCATCGTCAGCGTCGTCACCGCGTGATGACCGTGCTCGCCCAGCCGAGCGTGCGGCACGTACCGGCCGTGCGACAGGCCGTTGAGGTCGCACCACATCACGCGCACGCGTCGATTCGCCATTGCCGGCGACGCTACCAAACCGTGGGGATCGTTAGCCCCCGTACGATTGCGGGCGGCCGGCGCTCAGGCGTGATGAACGGTGTACTGACCGACGTTCTCGATCGCCGTCCGGTTGCTCGCGATCGCCCACACGGCCGCGACGGCGAGCAGGATCAACGCGAGGTGGCGTCCCCACAGCTCCGCGCCGACCGGAGCGGTCTCCTTCCAGAACTGCGAGTAGATCGCCAGCACCACCGTTGCCAGTCCGACGACGGCAGCGATGAGGTCGAGCGGTTTGCGCATCGCGAAGTTCCGCAGAGCACCGACGCACAGCAGGATGTACACGACACTGATCAGGAAGCCACCGATCCGTGATGCGATGAGGAAGGCGTTGAACACCTCGGTGTTGAAGAACGCCGCAGGCCCTTTCGGATCCACGAGATCGGTGCCGTACTTGCTCAACGCGATGACCGTCGTCACGATCGTGACGATCAGGATCAGCAGGCTGGCGTTGGCCGGGAGCGACTTGCGGTTGAGCCGCGACAGCGGCTTGGGCAGCAGACCGTCGCGCGACAGCGTGAACAGACCGCGCGCCGCCGCGAGTTGGAAGCCGATGCCGACGGCAAGGATGTCGAGCAGGATCGCCAGATCGATCCACACCGCGAAGAATCGATTGAGGTACAGGTCGGCCATCGGGACGAAGTCGGTGGCAGTCTCGGTCGAACCGATCGCCAACGTGTACTGCGTGATGACATAGAACGCGCCGACGATGAGGATGGTCGCGACGACAGCGATCGGGATCGATCGCTTCGGGTCCCGCGTCTCTTCTCCGAGTGCGGCGGCCAGCTCGAAGCCGATGAACATCAGGATCGCGAACAGGAGCCCCTTGAACACCGACCCGCCGTTGGCGACGTTGTTCGGGTTGAACGACTTCAGGCTGTTGCCCGTCGCGCCGCCGTCGGCGATCACCTTCACGGCGAGCACCAGGAACGGGATGATCGACAGCACGATCAGGATCAACTGCGCCTTGACCGAGATCTTGACGCCCATCACGTTCGCGCCGTACATCAACAAGGCGATCACGAGCGCCCACACCCACCAGGCGAGATCGATGTTCATGTGATCGTTGAAGAAGGTGCGTGCCCACAGCCCACCGATGATCGCGATGCCGGGTCCGGCGAGCGCGATCGCGGCGAGGTGATACACGCCGGCACTGAACACTGCAGCTCGTTTGCCGAGCGAATGGGCGATGAACTCGTACACCGTTCCCGACCCGCTGTACCGCTTGGCGAACTCGCTCAACGTCCAGCCGATCCCGAGAACACCGACCGTCGTCAGCAAGATCACGAACGGGCCGGCACCCGGCGCGAGCACGAACGCCAGCAGCCCACCCAGCACGCCGCCGGAGAACACCGGCCCGACTGCCAACGACTGCGCAACGCAATCGACCGTGCTGAGTTGACCTCCAGCGAGCTTCGGCGCGTCTACGGACATTCGAACCCCTCCTCGAAACCGATCCCCCATGACCGATCCTTCGGGACCGAACGATAACACTCCGCCTATTTCGAGAGCGCGATCACCGTTTCGCGAAGTGGTTCGATGTAGTCGCGCAGGAGCGGCACACCCGCGAGTCTCAGGACCGCGTTGTCGAGCACGCTGTTCGCCGGCCGCGGCGCTGGTCGCGGCGGGTCGAGCTCTGCTGTCGTGATCGGCGTGACCATCTCGGGGCTCTTGCCCATCGCGGCGACGACATCGCACGCGAACCCGTACCAACTCGTCGCGTTGTGGTTCGTGACGTGGACGACGCCGCTGCGGCGGTCGAGCGCGATCCGACGGATCATCGGCGCGAGGTCCGCCGTGAACGTCGGGTGGCCGATCTGGTCCGACACGAACTGCAGCTGCGGACGGTCGCCCGCAAGACGCATGATCGTCTTCACCATGTTCGATCCGTTCTGGCCGCAGACCCACGACGTGCGCACGACGGTCGCGCCCGCGCCGAGCACGAGCGCCTCTTCTTCGCCGCGCAGCTTCGTCATTCCGTAGACGCTGCGCGGATTCGTCGCGTCCCACTCGTTGTACGGCCGGTCGAGGTCGCCGTCGAACACGTAGTCGGTACCGATCTGCACCAGGTGGGCGCCGACGCGATCGCAGCCCTCGGCAAGCCACCGAACCGCGAGCCCGTTGAGCGCGAGCGCTCGCCCTGGATCCGCTTCGCAGGCATCGACGGCGGTCCACGCCGCGCAGTTGACGACGACGTCGGGCCGCACGCTCGTGATCGCCCCGTGCACCGCGTCGCGGTCGGCGATGTCGAGGTCAGCGCGCGTCGTCGCGATCACGTCGTCACCCGCCGCCTCGGCGCTGCGCACCAGATCCACGCCCAGCTGCCCGGCGGCGCCCGTGATCAGCAGCCGCATCTAGAAGCCGGCCCTCGCCTTCAACGGTTCCCACCAAGCCCGGTTGTCGCGGTACCACTGAACGGTGGCGGCCAGTCCGTCGACGAGGTTGTGCTCGGTCTTCCAACCGAGCGCGCTGATCTTTTCGTGCGTGATCGAGTAGCGACGATCGTGCCCAAGTCGATCCTCGACCGGCGTGATGTAGCTCTCGTCGCGGCCGGTCAGCTCGAGCAAGCGGTGCGTGAGCTCCTTGTTGGTGATCTCGTTGCCGGCGCCGATGTTGTAGATCTCGCCGACGACACCCGACCGCAGAACGAGGTCCACAGCGGTGTTGTGATCGTGCACATGGATCCAGTCACGGATGTTGCCGCCGTCGCCGTACAACGGCACGCTCTTGCCGTCGAGCAGGTTCGTCGTGAACAGTGGGATCACCTTTTCGGGGAACTGGTACGGACCGAAGTTGTTGCTGCACCGCGTCACGGTGACCGGCAGCGCGTGTGTCGTGAAGTAGCTCAGCGCGATCAGATCGCTACCTGCCTTCGCCGCGGAATAGGGCGAGCGCGGTGACAGCGCATCCGATTCGGTGAACGAACCTTCCTCGATCGATCCGTAGACCTCGTCCGTGGAGATGTGCACGAACCGTTCGACACCGACTCGACGCGCGACATCGCACAGGACGTTGGTGCCGAAGCAGTTCGTACGGACGAACGAGTAGCCGTCCTTGATCGAGCGATCGACGTGGGTCTCGGCCGCGAAGTGCACGACGGCGTCGTGGCCGTCCATGGCCGTCAGCACGTCGTCCTCGTCGCAGATGTCGGCGTGGACGAAGTTGAAGCGTCGATCATCGAGGACGTCGCGGATGCTGGCGAGGTTGCCGGCGTAGGTGAGCGCGTCGAAGATCGTCACTTCGTCGTCGGTGTTCGCTTGCAACCAACGGACGTAGTTCGAGCCGATGAAGCCGGCGGCACCTGTCACGAACAGCTTCATGTCATGTCCTCATCGGCGAGTACGGGCGGCGACCGGCGGGGAGATCGGCGCGCAACGGGTTGTTCTGATCGCGTGACGAGAGGATCGGGTCGGTGAGTCCCCAATCGGCAGCGATCGCCGGATCGCTCCAGAGCACACCGAGCTCGTCGGCCGGGTTGTAGTACCCGTCGACGAGGTACGTGATGACCGTGTCGGTCAGCGCCGCGAAGCCGTGCGCGACACCGGGCGGGATGAAGACGCCGATGTGGTTCTCGCCGGTGAGGTCGAGCTCGAGCGTCGCCCCATCGGTCGGACCGCCCTCGCGCAGATCGTGCAACACGACGCGGGCGTTGCCGAATGGGACGTACCAGTAGTCCGCCTGGTGCAGGTGGTAATGAAGGCCGACGAGCGCGCCGGCCTGACGGTTGGCACGGTTGCCCTGCAGCATCTCGCGGCCGTTGGGAAACCACTCGCGGCGGTACGTCTCGATGAACATCCCGCGTTGGTCGCCATGGATCTCCGGCTCGACGACCCAGACGCCGGCGATCTTGTCGCTCTCGGTCACGGTTGACATGCGCTGCAGGGCCTCACTTCCGAGTTCATTCGACGTCGATCTGGCAGTGGTCGCCGATCATCAGACGAAGTGCACGTGGACGCAGGTGCGAACGACTGACGACTGCCTCCTTGCCAATGAGGCTGTCTTCGAGGCGTTGGATGTCGATGACCTTGCTGCGCTCCATGATCACGGAGTGCTCGACCTCGCTGTTGACGATCTCGCACTCGTCGCCGATCGCCGAGAACGGCCCGACGAAGCTGTCGGCGATCCGAGCTCCGGCGCCGATCACCAACGGGCCGCGCAGCGTGGAATTGGTGACGGTCGCGCCTGCCTCGACGATCACACGCCCGTCGATGATCGACGCGTCGTCGACCTTTCCGTCGATCCGCGATTCGATCTTCTCGAGCAGCAACCGGTTTGCCTCGAGCAGTGGTGTCAGCTTGCCGGTGTCGATCCACCATCCCGTCAGCAACTCGCATCGCACTCGCTTGCCCTGATCGACGAGCCACTGGATCGCGTCGGTGATCTCGAGCTCGCCTCTCGGCGACGGCGCAATCGCCCGAACGGCCTCGTTGATGGTGCGATCGAAGAGGTACACGCCGACGAGGGCGAGGTCGCTCGGCGGATCGTCCGGTTTCTCGACGAGTCGCACGACGTGACCGTCGGCATCGAGCTCGGCGATCCCGAAGCGATGCGGATCGGGAACCTGCTTCAACAAGATCTGCGCGGTCGGCGGCTCTGCACCGTCGCGAGCGATCTCGAAGGCGTGCACGAACGCGCCGAGGTCCTGCTCGAGGAGGTTGTCGCCGAGGTACATCACGAAGTCGTCGTCGGACAGGAAATCACTGGCGATCAAGACGCAGTGCGCCAGACCGAGCGGTTGATCTTGCGGGATGAAGGTGAATGCGGCACCGAACCGTTCGCCGGTCCCGAGCGCTGCCATCACTTCTGCGCGAGTGTCGCCGACGATGACACCGATCTCGGTGATCCCGGCCGCAACCATCGCCTCGATCCCATAGAAGAGGATCGGCTTGTTGGCGACGGGGACCAACTGCTTCGCGCTGGTGTGCGTGATCGGACGAAGCCGAGTGCCGGCACCGCCGGCGAGGATGAGAGCCTTCATGTCAGTCGCATAGTATGGCGGTCCGGACGTGCCATCGCGATTACGACGCGGAAGCTACGCATTGGCCGCCGGCGCCGGACCCTCGCCCCGGAAGTAGGCAAGGACGGCGTCCGACCCGTCGCCCAACAGCAGCACTGCGTTGCCGCTGATCGTTTTTCCGACGACCGGCAAGGAGTACGTAGCGATGCCGCCATCGACCGCTGAACGCAACGATGCGGCAGCTTCGATCGGGTCGAGCTCGTCGTCGACGCGCAGCGATGCGCCGATCGCGGCCACGAGCCGACCCGCCGAGAACGGGTCGACCTTGATGCGGTCGAGCGCCGTTTGGAGCGCGAGGTTGACGAACTGCTGCTGCCGCTTCGTCCTGCCGAGATCGCTCGCTGGATCCTCGTGCCACTTGCCGTCCTCGCGGAACTCTTCGTAGTGACGACTGCGCGCATACGCAAGGGCCTGTTCGCCTCCGAGCAGGTGGCAACCGGGCTCGGTGATGTTGAGACCTGTGTTGACATCGCGCGTCGCGAAGTCGACGCAGATCTGCACACCGCCCAAGGCGTCGACCAACGACTTGAAGCCGAAGAAGTCGATCTCTACGTAGTGCTGGATCGGGATGCGCAAGTCGCCCTGTTGCAGCGTCTGCACGAGCACGTCGGCGCCGTCGCTGAACGCCGAGTTGATCCGACGCTTGGCCTTGTGGCCCGGCACATCGACCCACAGGTCACGGGGAATCGACAGCAGCGCCGCGCTGCCGGTCGCCTTGTCGCGACGCAGGATCATGATCGTGTCGCTGCGATGGCCCGACACCTCCGCTTCCGTTCCGATGCCGGCGGCATCGGGCGCGGTGGGGTCGGCGCCGGCGCGGCTGTCCGAGCCGACCAGCAGGAAGTTCTCGATCGACGCGCTGCCCGAGTTGAAGTTCCCGGCGACACCTGGCACCCGGCCGACTGTGTCGATGGCCTTGCGTGCCGCCACGAGCATCCCCGTCGCGCCGAGCACACCGACGAGGGCCGTCATCGCCAGCATTCCCGGGAGGCGTCGCCGGCGGCGCGGTCGCTGGGTCACGACAGGAGCGAGCACATGGCGAGGGTAGTGGTGCCGCACGGCGAGACTCGGGCACCCCTCGCCGGACGTCCGCTAGCGCAGGTGGACGATGTCGCCGGTGTCGAACCGGTGCGTGACCCCGCAATCGTCCAGCACGACGAGCCGGCCGTCGGGCATCACGTCGAGCGCCCGCCCGACGACCGACGATCCCGGCAATTCGACCCGCACCCGTTGGTTGATCGTCGCCAGCGCGTCGCGATACGTCTCCGTGATGTCGATGGGAAGGTCGTCGTACGCGGCGAGCATCGCGTTCAGAACGTCGTCGGGGTCATAGGCGTCGCCGAGCCGGGCGCTTCCATCGGGTGCCCAACGAACGTTCAAGCCGATTCCGACGACGACATGTGCAGGACCCTCGCCGCCCG
>DASWRR010000592.1:0-2191 GCA_036403055.1 Ilumatobacteraceae bacterium
ATCGACGACCATTCGATCGCCGACGTACGCCTCGGGCCCCTCCGTGCAACACCAGTGCATCGACACGCCGTCGGCACCCCAGTCTCGACGGGCCCATCCGCGAAGGGTCGCGATCTCGCTGCCGTCGAGCGACTGTTCCCAGTCCACCTTGATCGGCAACTGCCAGCACACCGCCGGCTTCCACATGGTCGGCGAGTCGCCGGCCCGCAACGCGGCGATGTGCAGGGCACAACCTTCGCCGCCCGCGAATCCGGGACGGTTCAAGAAGATGCACGCCCCGTCGACCACCTTGGTGTTCGTCCGCGTGCTGTCGCTGAACACATCGTCATCGTCGATCGCGCTGCGATGTTGGAAGAGGTCATCGTCGACGGTCGCGGCAAGTGCCGAGATCGTCATCGCCTCATCTGTGTCCGTGAGCTCCGCTCCGATCGAGCAGCATCCCTGGTTGAGATCCTCCGCCGGCACGTCGAGGATCCCCTTGCAGCCGTGTCCCCATATGCACGTCCAATTGGAAGTGAGGAACGCGCGGTCGAAATGCCACGTCACGTCTCCGTCGACGATCTCTTCGGAATCGTTCGGCGGCGTCCTGTCCGGAAGGTGCGTCACGCCGTCGTCCGCAACCGGCTCTCGAAGTCCTCGTGGTTGAGGTACGCGCCGCACATCGTGCGCTTGCCGGTGTACGCGTGACGGCCGTGCAAGGTGCGCCAGTTGTCGAACAGCAACGCATCACCGGGCCGCAGCACTTGCGTCCACTGCATGGATTCGGCGTTCGCCAGACGATCGAACGTTCGCAGCGCCGAGTACAGCGTCGCCATCTCGTCGGCGGGCAGCAAGAACGGGGCGCGATCAGAGTTGTTGTACGACACCTGCACGAGCGTCCCGTTGTGATCGTGGCGGAACACCGTGCGCGCCGCCATCAGATGCGATCCATCGCCGATGTAGTGACCAGGAATCGCGACAGTCGACAGCAACGCGAACAGGTTCGGTTCTTCGGTTGCCATCGTCGCCGCGATCTTGAAACCGTCGACCAAGGTGGACTCGCCACCGGTTCCGTCGAACGCGAGGCAGTGCAGCATCTGCAGGCCCGGCGCGTCGTGGCTGTACGTCCCGTCGGTGTGCGACGCGAGGTGCTGCGTCGTGTACGCGAGGTCGGCCTTCGCCAGGTCGTCGGTGAACTCCCAGAAGCCGCCGAATATCGTCTCGCGGACATATCCGACGCGTCGGATCAGCGACTCACTTGCCGCCGCTGTCGGGGGTGTCCCGGTGACGATCGCGAAGCCGTACGTTGCGATCTTCGACAGCCACTCGTGGACTCCGGCGTCGCTCGTCATCACTCGGTCGTACTCGATCCGCAGCGGCGCGTCGGCGATCACCTCGCGGTCCCACAACACTGGCGAGGTGGTTTCGGCGCGGGCAGGCGCAGGTGACCTGAAGCGGTGGAGGAACTCGCACGGCAGCTCGGACACCTCTACGCCACCGTGCCACGTGATGCGCACGACACCGTCGTGATTCGTCACCGCTTCGGCGCGCAGGTCCGACGGCAATGCGGCAGTGTGCAGCAACCGCTGTCGCGTCACGGGATGGATCGTCGCTTCGTCGTGCGCGTGATCGCGGAGCCACAACCACGGATACGAGCTGCCCGAACCGTCGCTCCACGTGACATGTAGGCACGAGTCAGTCGGTCGGATCTGGTCGATGGTCGCCACCCGACAATTCTGCCAGTCGGCATGCAAGGCTGAGGCGGTGACGACGGAAAAGTACGACCTGATCATCGTCGGAACCGGTTCGGGCAACTCGGTGATCAATCACGAGATGAATGGATGGCGAATCGCGATCGTCGAACGTTGGACCTTCGGTGGGACGTGCCTGAACCGCGGATGCATACCGTCGAAGATCCTCGTGTACGCAGCCGACGTCGCCGAGTCTGCGGGAAACGACAACGTGTCGAAGTACGGCGTCGGCACTCGGTTCGAGTCCGCCGATTGGCCCGCGATCGTCCACCGCGTGTTTTCGCGCATCGACCCGATCGCCGAAGGTGGGCGCGAGTACAGGCTGAGTCTTCCGAACGTGACCGTGTACGAAGGCGACGCTCGCTTCGTCGGCGAACGAACCATCCGGGTCAACGGTCAGACCATCTTCGGCGAGCGGATCGTGATCGCGACCGGGGCACGGCCGTTCATCCCCGACGTTC
>DASWRR010000593.1:0-1647 GCA_036403055.1 Ilumatobacteraceae bacterium
CGTTGCACAACGCCGTCTGAGTCGCGTCGCATTCGGACGGCAAGCCATCCAACGCCAACGAGCACAGCGATGAAGAGCAAGGTGTCGAGCGCGAACACGATTCGCGCCTCGCGGTGAGGGACTACACATGGTTCGCGTTGGAACTTGAGTGGCGCCTTGCCGGCGGGCTGTGGTTTCAACACGCGTAGCGGTGACGAGTCGCGCGATGCCGAGTCGAACAGCGTGTTGCAGTCCACCGAGACCGAGACGTTGGCCGGAGTCTTCAGCGTGTTGTCGAATCCAACCGGCACCGAGTCGCTCAGCGGCTGAAGCGCCCAGAACACGACGACACAGGCGTACCAGACGAGGACCGGGACGGCGACCATCGCCAGTCGACGGTTTGCAACCATGTCACCACCGTATCTTCGAGGTCTTGAGGTCATGCAGTCTCAATCGGCGGCGCGCCGCCATGCGCTCCTGTCGGAACCGGGCGGCGGCGGGCAACGCACGCGAGATTCTTGCCAACCGGTAGCACGCTCAGGATGCCTTCCGTCATTCGCATCGTCGGCACGAAGATGCGATCGAACGCCCACACGGAGCCACCCGAGATGCCCGCCTTGTTGAGGAAGCGATAGTTCCACCAGTACGGAACGATGCCGAGCCGATCGACATAGCCGATGTGCTCGACATCGAATCCAGCGCCTTCAACGACCTCCTGCAACGATTGACGGCTGTAGCGACGAAAGTGCCCCGACTTCGCGTCAATCGGTCCGTAGAGCCGGCTCAAGGCCGGGACGAAGATGCCGAGAACCGCACCCGCGGGAAGCACATCGGCGGCTCGTCGCATCTCACCGACGTCATCGTCGATGTGCTCGAGCACGTTCACGTACAACAAGATGTCGGGACGCAGCTCTTTGACGACGTCGTGGTGGTCGTCCAATGTGCCCGGCGCACAACTCATACGGTCGTCCGCAGCGAACATCTCGCTCAATGCAGCGAAGTTCACCTCGTCGGGCTCGATCGCCAGAATGGAGGCGGAGGGAAATCGCTCGGCGAGCACTGTCGTGACGCCACCGAGTCCCGCGCCCACTTCTACGATGCAACGAACGTCCTCCGCGACGACCCCTTCGAGCGCATTTCGCACCACAAAGCGGTTCCAGCCCTTCGCCATGCTCAGGAGTTCGATCTCGTCAGTCGCTCGATACGGAGCCTCGTGGCCATCGCCCGCTTGTGACCGGCGTTCCGCCCGGAGGGAGCCCAGCGTCGAGAAGTAGCGCCACACCTCCTTGCGGTCGAGCTTCGACTGCCCGCTGTACCGCGGGCGAAACTCGATCGGTACCTCTGTGATCGAGTAGCCCGCCGCCTCGGCGAGCGCGATGGTGGTGCTGAAGAAGCTGTATCCGCTGTATCGCTTCGAATCGGTGGACAGCAAGAACCTCACGACTCGAGGCGAGTACACACGGAACGACGTCGTCGCGTCGCGCACTCCCCTTGTCCCGGTAACAACTCGGAAGAGGCAGTTGCCGAATCGAGATCCCAAACCTCGAAGCGGCGAAGTACCTGGCGCGCTGCCGCCGCGCGTCCATCTGCTGCCGACCACGATGTCCGCCTTGCGCGCCGTGAACGCGCGATGCAGCGTCGGGATGTCTGCCGGATTGTGCTGGCCGT
>DASWRR010000594.1:0-8895 GCA_036403055.1 Ilumatobacteraceae bacterium
TGCCCGATCCCTCGGCGAGTACGGCGCGGTGGCGGTCGTTTCCGGCCGACTGATCGGCAAGACACAGACCGCAACACTCGTGGTCGACGAACGCTTCCAGAACTTCGACCAGCCGACGGCGTACGCCGTCTCCGTGGCACTCGCTTTCGTCGCGATTCTGATCCTTGTCCTGATCAACGTTCTTCGTCCGAGGGAGCACAGCTGATGGGTATCCGCGCCCAGAACGTCGTCAAGAAGTTCGGTGATTTCGTCGCACTCGACAACGTGTCGGTCGACATCCCGACTGGTTCGCTGACGGCGCTGCTCGGACCGAGCGGTGGCGGTAAGTCGACGTTGCTGCGGATCATCGCGGGACTCGAGCAGCCGGACTCCGGATCGATCGAGATCGCCGGCGAGGATTCCACGACGTTGCCGCCACAGCGGCGCAACGTCGGCTTCGTGTTCCAGCACTATGCGGCGTTCAAGCACATGACCGTGCGCGGCAATGTCGCGTTCGGGCTCGAGATCCGCAAGCGGCCGAAGAAGGAAGTCCGCGACCGGGTCGACGAACTGCTCGGGCTCGTGCATCTCTCGCAGTTTGCCGACCGGTATCCCTCACAGCTCTCCGGCGGACAGCGCCAACGCATGGCACTTGCCCGCGCACTCGCGGTCGAGCCACAAGTGCTCTTGCTCGACGAGCCGTTCGGCGCGCTCGACGCCAAGGTTCGCAAGGAGTTGCGCGACTGGTTGCGTCGCCTCCACGACGAAGTTCGCGTCACGACCGTCTTCGTCACGCACGACCAAGAAGAAGCGATGGAGGTCGCCGACGAGATCGTCGTGATCAACAACGGTGCGGTCGAACAGATCGGTACTCCAGATCAGTTGTACGACCGGCCGGTCAACGATTTCGTCATGAACTTCCTCGGGCCCGTCACCAACCTCGGTGGCACTGCGGTGCGGCCGCACGACATCGAGATCTTGAACACCGACGAGCCGGGATCCGTTCCGGCGACTGTCGCACGGATGGTGCGACTCGGATTCGAGGTGCGCGTCGACGCCGTGGCGAACGGCGAGGACGTGTGGGTGCAGGTCTCACGTGGCGAGGCCGATCGCCTCGACATCGCACCGGGCAGCGAGATCTTCCTACGCCCGATCAGGAAGCGTTCGGACGTCGTGTCCGCGGTCCGCTGACGTCGCAGTAGCGCTCGGCCCGCACCGACGGGTCAGAACGGCACCTCTTGTGCCAGCAGTCCATCGCCGGTCCCGCGACCGGAGAAAACGCGACAGAGCTCGACGGGGTCGACCGTGATCGCTTCGCCACCTGACCCTTTCTCGAACGTCGCCGCGATCGGGCCCGTCAGCTCGAGCGTGAACGACTTGCCGTGCCGGCGCGCCCACTCGGCAACTGCGTCGGCGACGATGCGTCCGTCGTGCTGGGGCGTCAGTCGAAGTGTGTGACCCGTCGCTCGCGAGATGTCGACCCGGTGCATCCACGTGTCGCGGGTGAGGATCGTGTCGAGCAGATAGCTCATCTTCCAGCGCTCGGTCGTTCCACTGAGGAGCTCCTGCTTCATCCCGATCATGCGGAACGGTGCCGGGAACCGCGACCGGAATCGCGCCGACTTCGGGCCTGCTTCTTCGACTCGCCGGATGAGATCCGCGTTGCTGAGGTCCGCCCGCTCGCGAACTTGCACCGCGGTCATCCCGTCCACGAACGAGCCGTCGCCGGCCTCCTTCTTCGCCGCACGCATCATGTGCATCAGTTGACCCAATGAAGTGAAACCCTCCATCCCGCCGAGGACGTGACCGGCAAGATCGCGGACGTTCCACGATGGGCAGTCGGTCGGCTTCGACCAGTCGTCACCGTCCAGCGAACGCAACATCTCGAGCATTCGCTCGTTCTCGGCTGCCGCCAACGCGCGGGCTTCTGTTCGGCTGATGGGCGGGACGTCTTCAACTGCTGTCACGGTGATGTTCACTTGCGGGTCCTCTTTCTCGGGGCTGGCTTGCTGTTGACGTGGTTGAAGAACATCTCGATCGCTTCGTCGACCAGGCTGATCCATCTCTTGCCGCCTGGGTCGTTGGAGATCTGTTGATCGGTGATCCCGGTGCCGATCGCAGTCATCAGATCGAGCGATCGCTGGTCGGTCATGCCGAGATCCGCGAGTCGAGCCTTCAGCCGGTGGAGACCTTCGATCGAGAGCGCAAACGTCTCCGCCGATGGTTCGAAGCCGGGAAGCGTCCGCTGGAACATCAGCTGGTAGCGCACTGGATCCTTCGTGCAGAACTCGACGAAGAAACGCACGCCGGCCTTGAGGTCGCGCAGCGCGTCGCCGGTCGTTCGTACCCGGGACTCCTCGTCCAGGTATGCCCGAGCGCCCTCGGCGAACATCGCGTCGTAGATCGCATTCTTCGAGTCGAAGTATGAGTACAACGATGGTGCCTGCATCCCGACACGACGCGCCAGGTCGCGCATCGACAAACCGGCGAGGCCTTCGGCGCGGACCAGCTCCCACGCTGCGGCGACGATCTCGGCCACAGTTGCCTCACGCCGTTCGGCACGTCGATCACGTATCGGAACGTCTAACACCGTTCGGACACTAGAACAGCGTTCACCAATTGTCAACGGATTGTTGAGCGCGTGCGAACTGTCAGCGAAGCCGACGGCGACAACGGGTGTACTGCTGTTCACCCGTGAAGTCGCCCGGTTGCAGGAACCTGCCGTAGAAAAACCGCGCGCCGAGCACGGCGACGGCGATCACCGCACCGCGGACGACGACCTTGCGCACGCGAGCGACGCTAGCCGTTCACTTCGACCCCGGTCTTCCCCCACTTCGGTTGGGTGGAATTCCGGTTCTGGTGAGCACATGAACGTGCAGCCAGTTCATGTGCTCACCGAAACCGCCGCAAAGCGGCGCAGATGGTGCGCCCGGAGGGACTCGAACCCCCAACCGTCTGATCCGAAGTCAGATGCTCTATCCATTGAGCTACGAACGCTTGTCGCCGAGATCGTAATCGCGGCGGCCGCCCATGTGGACTGAAACACTGCCATGAGGCATGATTGGACGGCGTGCCAAGGGGGCCGCGAACTCCGAGGGGGGATCACACGTGCAGATTCACGTCACCGTCAATGGCACGGCTCACGACAGCGACGTCGAACCGCGCACGCTGCTCGTCCACTACGTCCGCGAGGCCCTCGGCCTGACTGGGACGAACGTCGGCTGCGACACCTCGTCGTGCGGCGCGTGCAGCCTCCACATCAACGGCGAGGCCGTCAAGAGCTGCACGGTGTTGGCGGTGCAAGCCGACGGCGCCGACATCCTGACCATCGAGGGACTTGCTCAGAACGGCGAGATGCACCCGATGCAGAAGGCGTTCATGGAGAACCATGGGCTGCAGTGTGGTTACTGCACGCCGGGGATGGTCATGGCGGCGACGAGCTTCTTGAAGGAGAACCCGAACCCGACCGAGCGCGAAGTGCGCCTCGGGCTCGAAGGCAACCTGTGCCGTTGCACGGGCTATCACAACATCGTGCAGGCCGTGCTGGCCTGTGCGGCAGGTAGCTGACACCGACTGCGAAGGAGTGGTCATGACCGTCACCGAGGATCGACCAGCTTCCGTCATTGGACAGCGGCTGCTGCGCCGCGAGGATCCCGCTCTGCTCACCGGCGAAGCGAAGTACACCAACGATCTCAACATCCCGGGCGCGCTGCACCTCGCGGTGTTGCGCAGTCCGTACGCACACGCCCGCATCACCTCGATCGACGTCGCCGAGGCGGCGAAGATGCCAGGCGTCGTCGCGGCATACAGCGGTGCCGACCTCGCCGCGCTGTGGGCCGGCCCGATGCCGTGTGCATGGCCGGTGACCGCGGACATGAAGAACCCGGTGCACTACCCGCTCGCCGTGTCGAAGGCTGCCTACGCGGGTGACGGCGTGGCCTGCGTCCTGGCCACAAGCGACGCAGCGGCCCGCGACGCCATCGAAGCGATCAACGTCTCCTACGAGCCGCTCGAAGCCGTCATCGACCTCAACGACGCGCTCAGCGATCGCGTCGTGATCCACGACGAGCTCGGAACCAACAAGAGCTACACATGGGATCTCAAGGTCGAAGGCCACGAGGGCCAAGTCGATGAAGCGTTTGCCGCGGCGGCGCACACCGTCAGCGAGCGGTACGTCCAGCAACGCCTGATCCCGATGGCGATGGAGCCGCGCGCCGTTGCTGCAGTGCCGCAGCCATACGGCGGCGACCTCGTGCTGTATTCGTCGACGCAAGTTCCGCACATCTTGAAGATCATGACCGCGCTGACGCTCGGCATTCCGGAGCAGCAGATTCGCGTGATCGCGCCAACCGTCGGTGGCGGCTTCGGATCGAAGCTCAACGTGTACGCGGAGGAACTGCTGTGCGTCGCGCTGGCTCGCAAGCACGGTCTCCCCGTTCGTTGGAACGAAGAGCGCGTGGAGAACGCTCATGCCACCATCCACGGGCGCGGCCAGATCCAGAACATCGAGTTGGCCGCTGATGCCGACGGCAAGGTCACGGCGGTGCGCGTCCGCTTGCTGGCGGACATGGGCGCGTACTTGCAACTGGTGACGCCGGGGATCCCGATCCTCGGCGCATTCCTGTATGCCGGGGTGTACGACATCCCGCTCGCCTACGACTTCTCGTGCACGGGCGTGTTCACGACGATGACACCGACCGACGCGTACCGCGGTGCCGGCCGCCCCGAGGCGACGTACGCGATCGAACGGGCGATGGACACGCTCGCGGCGCAGATGGGAATCGATCCCGTCGAACTGCGGCGGCGCAACTTCATCCGCAAGGAGCAGTTCCCGTACACCGCGTTCAGCGGGCTGGTGTACGACTCGGCGGACCACGACGGCGCCGCGACGAAGGCGCTCGCCTTGGCCGATTACGACGGCGTCCGCGCGCGACAGAAGACACAGAACGTCGAGGGTGCGACCAAGCGCCTCGGCATTGGCGTCAGCACCTACTTCGAGATGTGCGGTCTCGCTCCGTCTCGCGTGCTCGCATCGCTCAACTACGTCGCCGGTGGCTGGGAAGCAGCGACGGTCCGCGTCCTGCCCACCAGCAAGATCCAAGTGGTGTCGGGCACTGCGCCGCACGGCCAGGGTCACGAGACGGCGTGGAGCATGATCGTCGCCGAGAAGATGGGTGTCAGCCCGGACGACATCGACGTCCTGCACAGCGACACCGCGATCGCTCCCCTCGGTCTCGACACGTACGGATCGCGCTCGCTGCCGGTCGGTGGTGTCGCGATCGCGATGGCCTGCGACAAGGTGATCGCGAAAGCCGCGAAGATCGCCGCCCACCAGTTGGAAGCGAACGAGGCCGACCTCGAGTATTCGGGCGGCGCGTTCACCGTGAAGGGTTCTCCTGACCGCAGCATGCCGCTCGCCGCCATCGCGTTCGAGGCGTTCACCGCGCACAACCTTCCCGATGGTCTCGAGCCGAACCTCGAAGCACAGGTCACCTACGACCCGCCCAACTTCTCGTGGCCGTTCGGCACCCACATCTGCACCGTCGAGGTCGACACCGAGACGGGTCAGGTCGACGTCCTGCAATACGTCGCGGTCGACGATTGCGGCGTTCAGGTGAACCCGTTGATCGTCGACGGCCAAGTGCACGGCGGCGTTGTGCAAGGGCTCGCTCAAGCGTTGTACGAGGAAGCGATCTTCGACAGCGACGGCAACCTGAAGTCGTCGACGTTGGCGGAGTACCTCGTGCCCGCGGCGAGCGACGTTCCATCGATCACGTTGGGCCACACCGTCACGCCGTCGCCGACGAACCAGCTCGGTGTGAAGGGGATCGGCGAGGCCGGCACGATCGGTGCGGCGCCGGCCGTCATCAACGCCGTCGTCGACGCCCTCTCCGGACTCGGCATCACCGATGTCGCCATGCCCGCCAGCCCGCACAACGTGTGGAAGGCAATGCAAGCCGCCAGTACCAAATCCGCCAAGACCAAATCCGCCAACACCGAATCCGCCAACACCGAATCCGCCATTAGAGGAGCAACCACGTGATTCCCGCCGCTTTCGACTACGTCCGCGCCGGTTCTGCCGACGAGGCAATTCGTCTCATCGGCGAGCATGGTGACGACGCCAAGTTCCTCGCGGGCGGGCACAGCCTGCTGCCGCTGATGAAGTTGCGCCTCGCGCAGCCCAGCGTCCTCGTCGACATCGGCCGCATCACCGATCTGTCGTACATCCGCGACGCCGGCGACTACATCGCGATCGGCGCACTGACGCGGCACATGGACCTCGAGACCAGTTCGGTGCTTGCCGAGCACGTGCCCCTCCTCGCCCACGCGGCAAGCCATGTCGGCGACCCACAGGTGCGCCACCGCGGCACGATCGGCGGCTCGATCGCCCACAGCGATCCGGCATCGGATCTTCCGGCCACGACACTCGCACTCGGCGCAACGTATGTCGCGCAGGGGCCGAACGGAACCCGCGAGATCGCCGCAGGTGACTTCTTCCAAGGCTTCCTCGAAACGGCGTTGGCCGCCGACGAGATGCTGACCGAGATCCGCGTGCCGAAGATGCAAGGCGCCGGCTGGAACTTCCAGAAGTTCAACCGTCGCGCCCAGGACTGGGCCATCGTCGGGGTCGCAGCATGGCGTCGTAACGGCGACAGCGGCGTCGGACTCGTCAACATGGGATCGACACCGATCCTCGCGACCAGCGTGTCCAACGCGCTCTCCCAAGGCGCGTCGGTCGCCGATGCGGCACAACTCGCCGCGGAGGACGCCGAACCGCAGAGCGACCTCAACGCCAGCCCGGAGTACCGCGTGCACTTGGCGAAGGTCCTCGTCCGGCGAGCGCTCGAGGCCTGCTGAACCCCGTTCAGCGGCACTGATAAGTAGCCTGGTGGGCCATGTCAGTTGTGGCCGAAACTCCTCTGCTCGACCATCGAGTGGCACTCGGGGCTGTCGTGCCGACGGACTATCTCGCCTGGGTACGGCGCACAGCGCTGACGTTCTTCTCCATCTACGCGGTGATCTGGACGCGCGACAACGGGATCCTCTGGGACCGCATCGGCATCGCCCGTGCCGTCACCGTCTTCCTCATCTGCGCCTTCATCGGCAGGCCGATTCGGCAATGGGGGACGCTCGTCATCGACCTGTTGCTCTACTGCGCGATGTGGTACGCGTACGAGACGACTCGGGGCGCGGCGGACGGCAAGGTGTTCGGCATCAAGTTCCCCCTGCAGGTGCAGGCGCCGCGCAACATCGACCGCTTCTTGTTCTTCGGCAACGATCCCAACGCTGTTCTGCAGCAGCACTTCTGGAAGTCGTCCATCCACTGGTACGACAAGGTCGCGTCGCTGACGTACTTCACGCACTTCATCTTCGTGCCGATCGTGATGGGCGCGCTGTGGGCGACGACCCACCGTCAATGGGCCCGATTCATGAAGCGGTTCGCCACCGTTCTCGGCGTCGCATGCCTCATGTTCATCGTGTTCCCGACCGCGCCACCGTGGATGGTCTCGAAGAACTACCACCTCCTGCCGCCGCTGACGCGTAGCGCGGGGCGCGGGTTCACCGCGATGGGTCTGAAGGCCGCCGCGGTCAGTTGGAAGAACGCGCTCGACTGGGGCAACGCGGTGGCCGCCATGCCGTCGCTGCATGCGTCGTTCGCGCTCATCGTTCCCGCGTTCTTCCTGCCGTGGATCAAGCCGCGTTGGCTGAAGGCGATCGTCCTGCTGTTCCCCGTGCTGATGCTGACGTCGCTCGTGTACCTTGCCGAGCACTGGGTGATCGACGGATTGGTCGGATGGATGATCGTCGGTGCGTCGTTCTGGTTCTGGAACCGGTTCGAGGATCGTCAGCGTCGCAATCGAGCGCAACGCGCTCTTGTCGCGCTCGCAACGCTGTGATGAACCCTCCCTCGGTGCTGCTCGACCTGACGTTTCTCACTGCCGTGGCTGACCCGGACGACGACAACCACGAAGAAGCAACCGCGATCTATCGGGGACTCATCGACGACTTCCTCGCTCAGCGCAACCTGTTGGTCGGGCGCGCTGACCATCTCGCGACGGTTGCGCGGGCGGACCTGTTCGCACCGGTCGACAAGTTGCATGTCGCCGGGCAACATCGGCACGCCGCGCAGGAACTGATGAAGCGCACGGACGCCGGTATCGATGAAGCGATCACGCTCGTCTTGATCAAACGATGCAAGATTCGCAAGGTCGCGACGTACGACGAACGCCTCAGGCGCTACGACTTCGAGCTCGTCACGGCGAGTTCGCCGGTTCCCGCTACCGCCGACGTCGACGCATCGACCACATAAGTCCGTGGGCGCGACGCCGTCACGCGATTGCGAGGCGGTACGCGGTGAAGGTCACGCCGAACAGGATGAGGAACAAGCCGAAGCTGCGACGTTGAGCGCCCGCAGCAAACCGGACCGACAGCTTCGCACCCGTGAGACTGGCCGGCACGACGCCGACCATGAACGCGAACGCAACGCGCCAGTCGACGTGCCCGAGCGCCCAGTGGGTGATCAGCGTCGGCATGGACAGCACCGCAATCACCAACAGACTGGTCCCGACCGCCTGTCGCATCCGCAGGCCGAAAACCAGCAAGTACAACGGCATCAGCAGGAAGCCGCCACCGTTGGCGAGCAATCCGGTGAACAGTCCCAAGGCGAACGCGACGGCGACGAGCAGCGGACGGTTCTGACGGCGCGTCGTCCCCGCGGCTCTTGCCGCGTCCTCGATCGGCAGCAGAACCCGGATGCCGATGACGAGCAACACGACACCCGATGCCACCAGCAGCGTCGATCCGCCGGCAAGTTGCGACAGCAGGCCGCCGATGATCGTTGCCGGGATCGCACCGAGCAGCGTCCAACCAGCCGCCTTCGGGCGGGCGTCGCCTGACCGGACGTACGGAACGGAG
>DASWRR010000595.1:0-4619 GCA_036403055.1 Ilumatobacteraceae bacterium
GTCGAACGCTTCGCGGATGTGCTCGGTTGCGTCGCGCATCCCATCGCGGTCCATCCAGAACCCGCTGGCGAACGGTTGTTTCGTCTGGTGACCGAGTGCCGCGTTCTCCCACAGGGGTGCGGACAGCAGCAGGCCCTCGCGTTGGCGGTCCTGCGGGATGTAACCGATGCCGTGCTCGCGACGGTGCCGTACCGAGCTCTGGGTGATGTCCTCGCCGAGCATCTCGATGGAACCGGATACGACCGGCCGCATGCCGATGATCGCGTCGACCAGCTCGGCTTGACCGTTGCCTTCCACACCCGCGACACCGACGACCTCGCCTCGATGCACCGTGAGGCTGACGTCGCTGACGACTGCTCGATCGAGCTCGTTGATCACGACATCTTTCAACTGCAGCACCACGATGTCGGTGACGGTCGACTCCGTCGTGTCGGGCGTCGGCAGCTCGGAGCCGACCATCAACTCGGCGAGGTCGTGCGCCGAGACGTCGGCCGGCTTCACGGTCGCCACCGATCGACCTTGGCGCAGCACGGTGATCGTGTCCGCGATCGCGAGCACCTCATCGAGCTTGTGGTCGATGAACAGGATCGTCGCCCCTCTCGCTTTCAGCTCACGGATGTTGCGGAAGAGCGCCTCGACCTCCTGCGGCACGAGCACCGCAGTCGGCTCGTCGAGGATGAGGATCTTGGCGCCGCGGTACAGGACCTTGATGATCTCGACGCGCTGGCGTTCGCCGACCTCGAGCGTCTCGATGAGCTCGTCCGGATTCACGTCGAGGCCATAGGCGAGGCCGACCTCGAGAACGTGCGCCCTTGCCTTCTCGAAGTCGATGCGCCCGCCGGACTTGGTCGGCTCGGCACCGAGGATCACGCTCTCCAACACGGTCAGTTGCTCCGCCAACATGAAGTGCTGGTGCACCATGCCGATGCCGAGGTTGATCGCGTCGGTCGGCTTGGTGAAGTGCACCTCGTTGCCGAAGACCTTCATGACCCCTTCGTCGGGCGCTTGCATCCCGTAGAGGATCTTCATCAGCGTCGACTTGCCGGCGCCGTTCTCACCGCAGATCGCGTGGATCTCGCCCTCCTCCACCGCGAGGTCGACGTGATCGTTGGCGACGACACCTGGGAAGCGTTTCGTGATGCCGACCAACTCGATTGCTCGTGCCAAGTGCCCTCCAAAACGCAGAAGCGGGACCGGACTGTAGTCCGGTCCCGCTGTCTGGCGTTACTTCAGATGCCGTGATCGGCTGACGCTGATCAGGCCTTCGTGGGATCAGTCGGAACGACGATCTTTCCACTGATGATGTCGGCCTTGTAGGCCTCGAGCTTGTCCTTGATGTCGTCGATGAAGCCACCAGAAGTTGCGTAGCCGACGCCATTGACCGAGAGGTCGTAGCGCGTCGGGCCGCCCTTCACGTTGCCGTCCATCGCGGCCTTGACGATCTCGAACACAGCGACGTCGACGTGCTTGATCATCGACGTGAGGATGTAGTCCTTCACCGTGGGATCCGCCGTGTTGTACTGGTCGCTGTCGACGCCGATCGCCCACACCTTGCTGCCGCCCGACTCGCTCGTTGCCTTCGCGGCTTGGAACACGCCGGCGCCGGAACCACCGGCCGCGCTGTAGATGATGTCGGCGCCACCGTCGTACATCGTGGTGGCGATGTCACGAGCTTGGTCGGGGGCGTTGAAGCCGTCGAAGTTCGGCGCCTCGGTGATGTACTTCGAGATCACCTTGATGTCGGGCTTTGCTGCCTTCGCACCGGCGATGTAGCCGGCCTCGAACTTCTCGATGAGACCGCCGACGCCCTTGACGCCGCCGATGAAACCGACCTGGCCGGTCTTGCTCTTCAGCGCTGCTGCGGCGCCGACGAGGAACGAACCCTGCTCTTCGGAGAACACGAGGCCCGCGATGTTCGGCGAATACGGCTTGCCCGTTTTCGCGTCGACCATCGCGGAGTCGACGACGCCGAACGTCTTCGTCGGGTTCGCCGTTCCGACAGTGGCGGCATCGGGCTCGAACAAGAAGCCGACTGCGATGACGATGTCGCTCGACTGCGCGGCGAGGTCGAGCAGTTCCTTGCGATTCGATCCGTCGGAGTTCGGCGATGCCTCGGTGAAGGTGATGCCGAGCTCTTTCTGCGCACGCTCGATGCCGGCAGCGGCCGAGTCGTTGAACGACTGGTCACCGCGGCCGCCGATGTCGAACACGAGGCCGACCTTTGGTGCCGTGCCCGACGGCGTACCTGTCGTGCCACCTGCGACTGTCGTCGCGCCTGCTGCAGTCGTTGCTTGAGGCGCCGACGTGGCACCGCTCGCGGTCGTCGCTGCGGGTGCGGTCGTGCCGCCGGTCGCGCCGGATGATTTGCTGTCGCTGCCACAGGCTGCGGCCACAAGGCCGAGCAAGGCAATGGCAGCCAGCGACGCGAATCGCTTGGTGTTGCGCATTGTTCTCCCCCTAGGAGTCAATTTGTTGGAATGGATCTTCCACGGCGCATCCTACCCCGGCGAGTAGAGCCTCGTTCCCGATACCGCACACCATAGAATCGCCGCCGGTAGACGATGTACCCCGGACCCGCACGACCACCGCGCCAGCGCCTGCCCCATCGTGTCTACGCCGCGCGGCGCGTCGCGGCCGGCGTCGCGGGAGTTGCGGTGCTCTTCCTGGTCTACTCGGTTGTCGCGGCCGCGTTCGGCGGAGCAGATCCCCGAACACAGGCAGCGCCCACGGCGCCGAGCACGTCGTTGGTCGTCGGTGACGGCGTGACGCCGTTGACGCCGGCGCCGACATCGACCTCCTCGACGACAACGACGCTGTTGTTGCCGAAGCCGAAGACGACACCGTCCGCCGGCGACCCCGCTGAGCTGTACGTCGCAGGCGACAGCGATGCAGGTACGTTCGGCCCGTATCTCGAGAAGCTGATGAAGCAGACAGGGATGGTGACGACCACGCTCGACTACAAGGTCTCGTCGGGCCTCAGCCGTCCCGACTTCTTCAACTGGCCGGCGCACTTCGCCGACGAGATCCCGAAGGTCAACCCCGACATCGTCGTGGTGACGTTCGGTGGCAACGATGCGCAAGGTCTGCGCAACCCGGACAAGACGTGGGCCGTCGAGCACAACCCCGGCTCGGGAACCGACGACACCGATTGGCGCGCCGAGTACGCAAAGCGGGTCGGTGCAACGATGGACTACCTCGGCGGCGACAACCGAACGTTGATCTGGGTCGGCATTCCGAACGACAACAGCCCCGACGTCACCGCACGATTGCAGGTGCAGAACGAGGTCGTCATGGCGGAGGCCGCGAAGCGACCGAAGGTCGTCTTCATCGACACGTGGAAGCGCTTCTCCGGTCTCAGCGGTGGCTTCGCCGAAGTCGTGCAGGACCCACGCGACAACGTGTTCAAGTCGGTCCGTGCATCCGACGGCTTCCACCTCAACCAGACCGGTGCGGAGATCCTCGCGCTCGACATCGCCGAAGCGATCCGCACCGAGCTGCGCGCCCGAGGTGGCGCGCTCTAGCGCTGCGCCCTACAGGCTCGCGTCGTCCGCCGGCCGGAAGCCCAGGCGAAGATCGCCGAGCTTCACGAGCGTCGCCGAGATCCATCCGCCGAGCGCGCCGAAGTGGTCGTCGAGGAGCGTGCTCGCGCCATCGGCGAGCGTCTCCTCGGCGAGCTCGTACAAGCCCTCGTACGTGACCTCGATCGCATACTCGGGCTCGCTGTCCATGCCGTCGAGGTGACCGATCTCTACGGTGAGTCCTGCTCGCTCCAGCCGCTCGTTGCCGATCAGCGGGCTGGTGTCCGGAATCGCCGGCTGCACGACCGACGGCTCCGGCTGGGCGATCAATCGTTGAACGCGAAAGACGATCTCCATCTCGATTGCGGGCTGCCGGTCGAGCACCTCGTCGACGCACCAGCTGCGATAGGCGGTCTGGCTCCAGCTCGGCCAATCGAAGCTGATGTGCGCGACGACACGTGGAGGTTGACCTTCGCCCGGCAGGCCGTACGAGGTCTCCCACGAGAGGTCACCCAACAAGACGTCGACCTGGAAGTGCTCGTCGAACGCCTGCCGCTCGAGGAACGCTGCCTCGAACGCATCGCGCAGCGCGCTGATCGCGTCGGTGAACACATGGTCGAGCATCAGATGCTGACGCTACCGTGCCCACCGCGACCGTGGAACTCACCGAGGCGCCGCGGCACGTGCTGCACCGCTGGCCCCAGAACTATGGTCAAGGCCCATGTCGCTCGTCGTCGTCTCTCGCTCCGAAGGTGTTGCCACCCTGACGCTCAACAACCCCGCCGAGCGGAACACGCTCACGGCCGCGATGGTGGACGAGATCGTGGCAGCGATGAACGACATCGAGTCCGACGAGTCCGTCGGCGCGATCGTCGTGACCGGCGCGCCGCCTGCTTTTTGCGCGGGCGCGAACCTCGGCAACCTCGCCGAGGCTGGTGAGGCGAGCCTTGGCGCGATCTACGAAGGTTTCTTGCGCATCGCGCGGAGCCCGTTGCCGACGCTGGCCGCTGTCAACGGTGCTGCCGTCGGCGCCGGCATGAACCTGGCACTCGGATGCGACGTGCGGGTCGCGGCGCGTCGGGCGCGGTTCGACACCCGGTT
>DASWRR010000596.1:0-2707 GCA_036403055.1 Ilumatobacteraceae bacterium
TCGAGCAACCGCGATCCCATCGTCGTGCGGACGCCCTTGGTCAACGACAGGTCCTTGATCGCCTGCGGCAGGCCGTGCATCCAGCCGCGCGATTCGTCTCGAGCGATGTCCTCGTCGCGTGCGGCTGACTCCTTCAACAGGTCGTCGCGGTCGCGGATGCTGACGATCGCGTTCACCGCCGGATTCGCGTCGTCGATCCGGTCGAGGTACGCGGTCATCACCTCACGACACGACACCTCACGACGATGGATCGATTCCGACAGCTCCGCCGCCGACCAGTCGGTGATCTCCACGCCGCTAGCCTGCCACGCACCGCATTGGCGCTCGGCGTTTGGGTGCGTGACGGCGCGGGTACCTCACACACCCGCGTTGGTGCTCGACGAAGGAGGCACGATGCCAGAGGTCACCGCAAGCGCGTCGATCGTCGTGAACCGGCCGCGCGACAGGGTGTGGAAGGCGCTGACGGATCCTGCATTGGTGCGGCAGTACTTCATGGGCGCGAGCGTGCAGACCGATTGGCAGGTCGGCCATCCGATCACGTTCTCCGGTACATGGAAGGACACCACGTTCGAGGACAAGGGCGAGATCCTCGAGTTCGATCCCGAGGAGACGCTCGCGTATTCGCATTGGAGCCCGCTGAGTGGCGCCGAGGATGTGCCGGACAACTATCACGTCGTGCGGGTGAGACTGGAGGACGCCGAGGGCGGCACGCGCGTGACGCTCGAGCAGTCGAATCTCAACGGCAAGGTGACGGACGCGGATCGCGCCGGCCGCGACGACTACGAGAAGAACTGGACGTCGACGCTCGAGGGACTGAAGAAGGTCGCCGAAACCTGAGACCGGAACGAGGCATCGCGAGACATGGAAATCCGTACGGATCGCGTCGGGGTGCTCGTTGATCAGCTCACCGACTCGAAGGACTTCTCAGCCGACCGTCTGGCGGGGCTGACACGCGACGAGTACCTGTGGGAGCCTCATCGGGGCATGTGGTCGATACGGCAGCGAGGGGAAGCGAAGACCCCGGACGCATACGGACCCGGTGACTGGGTCCTCGATCACGACACGTCGATCAGCCCGTTCGACGCTGGACCGCTGACGACGATCGCATGGCGGATCGGCCATGTCGCATCGGGGCTTGCCGGCCGATGGGAGTACACGTTCGGACAACGCACGGCCGACCCCAAGTCGTTGGTCGACTTCGGGCCCGATCCCGACGAGGCTCTGGCGTGCTTGTGGTCGTCGACGGATCGGTGGGCCGCGTCGATCGAGACGATGACGGATGAGCAACTCGACGTGCCCGGTTTCGGGACCTACCCGTACGGCCTCGACGCGGAGATCCCGTTCATCGGCATCGTGCGGTGGGTGAACCGCGAGTTCATCCACCATCTCGCGGAGGTCGCGTTGCTGCGCGACCTCTATGTGGCACAGCACAACGCCTAGTTGGATCGCACGACAGCATCGTCACGACGACGGACGGATGAGGAACTTCTGGCCCGTCGCCTGTCGCGCGTACGTCTTGATGGCATCGATGTCGAGCGCGCCGGCAAGTGAGACCTCGTCGGTGTAGTGACTGGCGAACGTCGTCGTGAGCTCCGCCACCACTCGGTCGCGAAGCCGCTCGGTTCCCTCGGCGCCGAGCTTCGCGAGGAATGGAGTGAGCAGCCATCCGCCGATGCCCCACACCATTCCGAAGTTGCGTGTGAGCTCCGTCGGGCTGCGGTCGAGCCCGCCGTAGATGTACACCTGCTTGTGAACCGAAGATCCGTAGCGACTGAACTCCGTGGCGCTGGCGTTGGCGGCAGCTTCCATGCACGCCAGTATCTGGCCGGCAACGCGACCTCCGCCGATGGCATCGAAACCGATCGTTGCGCCGGTCTCGACGAGCGCCTTCGTGAGGTCGTCGACGAACGACGGCGACGTCGAGTTGCACACGTACGCCGCGCCGATCCCGCGCAGGATCTCTTCCTGCTCGGGCTTGCGCACGATGTTGACGAGCGGCACCCCGTCGGCGAGGCAGATGCGCTGGAGCATCTGGCCGAGGTTGGACGCGGCTGCCGTGTGAACGAGTCCGGTATGGCCCTCCATCTTCATGGTCTCGACCATCCCGAGAGCGGTCAGCGGGTTGACGAAGCACGAAGCACCCTGCGCCGGTTGAGTTCCGTCAGGCAGCGGAAGGCACAACGCGACAGGCACGCAGCGGTACTCCGAGTACATCGCGCCGCCGATGATCGCGACCGTGCGACCGAGCAGCGCTTGTGCCGCGTCGGACTCGCCGGCGGCAACGACGATGCCGGCACCCTCGTTCCCGACCGGCATGGACTGACCGCTGCGCGCCGAGAGACCGCGCATCGTCTGCGGCGGGATCGCGGCCGTCACGACCGGGCTGTCGGGTGTTCCCGTGGACGTTGCGGAGTCGAGATCGGCGGTCGCGAGCAACAGCCCGAGATCGGATGGATTGATCGGCGCCGCCTCGACCCGGACCAGCACCTCGTCATCACCAGGTTCGGGGATCGGCACGGTTGCAAGCGAGATTTCAAGCTCTCCGCTTTGTTTGATCAGCGAACGAAGCTGCAGTCCGGTATTGCTGGTGGTGCTCATTTTAAACCTCCCTGAATTGTTCTGATCGGTACGCCGCCGACCACCTCGCGGCGGGCAACGTCGCAGTTGACCAGCGCGGCGGCGGCCACAAAGGCTTCCGGACCAATCC
>DASWRR010000597.1:0-14167 GCA_036403055.1 Ilumatobacteraceae bacterium
GCCAGGAGAGTTTCCGAGCGTCGTCACTGCGAGCAACGCGAGGAGGATCACCGGCAGTGCCAGGAACGCCTCGACGATGCGGCCGAGCACGTTGTCGAGCCAGTGCCCGAAGTACCCCATGAGCAACCCGAGGATGACGCCGAAGAGCACGCCGAGGAGGGCGGCGAGCGGTGCGACCTTCATGACGTCGCGGGCGCCGGCCATCACCCGCGACAACACGTCGCGGCCCTGTGCGTCGGTGCCGAACGGGAACTTGGCGCGCGGTGACAGGTGGGTGCCTGCGCGGAAGTCGAGCGGACTGTGCGGCGTGATGCGATCGCCGAGCACGGCGCACACCGTCCACACCAGCACGATGAAGACGCCGATGATGAACGCCGGTCGCCGCCGGATCAGCCGCCAGTTCTCGCGACGAGCCTGCTGGCGCTCACTGACCTGGACGACACCACTCAATTCGACCTCCGCTGGCGTGATCGAGGCGGCTGGCGTCGCGGGAAGCGGCACGATCTCCTCTAAGTTGCTCATCGAGCGGTCTCCAATCGCACTCGCGGGTTGAGAAATGCGATCAGCACGTCGGCCAGCAGCGTCGACACCATGTAGACGATGCCGACCAGCAGCACGGCTCCTTGGAGCACAGGGATGTCGTGGCTGGTGACGGCGTTCAGCATGGTCGAACCGAGACCGTGGTAGTTGAACACCTTCTCGACGCCGACGATGCCACCGAAGAGGTAACCGATCTGCACGCTGATCACCGTGATCGTCGGCGCGAGTGCGTTGCGCAGGATGTGCTTGCGCATCACCGCGCCCTTCGACAACCCCTTCATCGTCGCGGTACGCGCGTAATCCGCTTGCAGGCCGTTGATGACGCCGGCGCGCGACATTCGGGCGATGTAGCCGAAGTACGCCACGACCAACGCGAGTGCCGGCGTGACGAGGTACGGCAACTGGCCGATGATCGACGTGCCCACCGGCGGATCGGCGAACACCTTGCCGAGCTTCCAGTGCACACAGAAGATCGAGAGCAGCACTGCCGCTGTCACGAAGTCGGGAATCGACGATGTCGCCAACCCGGTGTTGACGACCACCCGATCGGAGATCTTGTCCTGCCGCCGAGCAGCGAAGATTCCGGCCGCGATCGAGATCGGGATCGTGATGACGAACGCGAGCAGAGCGAGCTTTCCGGAGCGGAACAGCGCCGGAAAGATGATCTTCGACACATGGCCGCCGCTCTGGAACGAGTCACCGAAATCGAGCGTGAACAGCCGGCGTATCGACGTGAAGTACTGGCTGATCAGCGGCCGATCGGTACCGATCTGATGGTTGAAGCGGGCAACGTCCTCCTTCAACGCGAACGGGCCGAGAACGCTGCGACCGACGTCGCCTGGCAGAACGCTGACCATCAGGAACACGATGGTGGCAAGCAGCCACAACGTGACGATCGCGGACGCCAGGCGCCGCAGCAGATATCGACCCATGGAGCCCCCTTCCTGGGTAGCCGTCGCTCGGTGGGACCGAGAGTCAGGCGGTGAATCCTGCCTTGCCGCAGTAGAAGTGGCCGAGTCCGGTGGACACGATCCCGGTGACGTTCTTCGAATACGCGACCAGCGTGTTGTAGAAGTACGGGATCACGTACGGTACGTCCTCGTTGGCGATCGTCTCGATCTTCGTGATCGCCGCCTTCTGACCGTCGAGCTGCAGGGAGGACTGGTACTCCTTGACCGCAGCACGCATTGGCTCGGAGATGTAGTGCGCCGAGTTCCACTCGCCCGTGGCATACGCCTTGACGAGATAGACGTCGGGCACGCCACGCGGGCCGTAGTCGACGATGCCGAAGTCCTTTCCGCCGTCGCAGCCGGCGGGCTCGTTCTTCGAGTCGTAGACCTTGCACCACTCCTCGCCGTCGACGACCGACTCCTGCTGGAGCGTGACGTTCATGCCGATGTCCTTCAACTGGCTCTGGATCAGCTGAGCGAGCTGTGGGATCTCCTGCAGCTTCGGGAAGTACAAGGTTGCGCTGAGGCCGGCTTTGCCCGCATCACTGAGCAACTGCTTGGCCTTCGCCACGTCGCGCTGCCGCTGTGGCACCGAGGCGTCGAAGAAGGGATAGATCGGCGAGATCGGGTGATCGTTGCCGATGTCGCCCTTGCCCTTCAGCACGTTGTCGATCAACGCCTGGCGGTCAATGCCCAACGCGACGGCCTGGCGAACGCGCTTGTCGGTGAAGTCGCCCTCGCGGCAGTTCATCCACATCTGACGGTGACCCGAGCCGTGGATGACCTCGACGGTGACCTTGTCGTCGCTGAGCAGTGCTTCGCCGCCGACGACGGTGAACTGCACGATCGCGTCAGCAGCGCCGCCCTGGAGACCCGACATCTGGGTGGCCATGTCGTCGCTGTAGATGTACTGCAGCTTGTCGAGGAAGGGCTTGCCGCCCCACCAATCCGGGTTGGCGTCGAACGTCGCGCCGGTCGCGGGGTCGTAGCTCGTGAGCTTGAACGCACCGGTGCCGGTCTTGCGCTGATCGAGCGTGGTTCCGATCACGAAGTCCTTCGGCGTGATGACGGACTGCGGGTTGTATGCGCCGACCTGCTGCGGGAACTGGCCGTCAGGGTGCTTCAGCGTGATCTCGACGGTGAAGTCGTCGACGGCCTTCGTCGAGCCGGCGTCGATGTAGGACTTCAGGTTGCTTGCGGACAAACGGTCCATCGTCGCGACGACGTCGGCGGCGGTGAACGGTGTGCCGTCGTGCCACTTGACGCCCTTGCGGAGGTTGAAGGTCCACACGCTGCCGTCGGCGTTCGGCGACCACTTCTCGGCGAGCATCGGCTTGACGTCGGCGCCGAGGATGTCGACCAGGTACTCGAACGCTGTCGTCACCGGCGTGTACGTGCCGAGGTCGGCCATCGCCACCGGGTCGAGCGGAGCGGCTGGAGTCTGGGCGGCGATGCGCAGCGTGCCACCCTGCTTGATCTTGGCGGGCGCCGTCGAACCGCTCGACGCCGTCGTACCGGCGGATGCGGTCGAGCCGGCAGATGCGGTTGTGCCAGCGGAAGCGGTCGAACCGGCCGGCGCACTACTGGTCTTGGTGTCACTGCCGCATGCGGCCAGGACAGCGGCGATCAACGGGGCGCCGATGCCCATCATCATTCCGCGGTTGACGAATGAGCGCCGCGAGATGCGGCCCTCGGTGAACGAATCGACGAGGTCGACTTCGTGTGGGCTTGCCTGGCGACGCACGCTGTCAATTAGCCGGTGGTCCATGAATCTCTCCCCATGATGCAGGGCCACTGTGAGGCAGCCAATTCGGTCACGTTAGCCATGGGTCGAACGAAGCGTCAATGCGCAATCCCCGTCAATCCCGTGACGACCGTACCAGGAATGTCGGCAGGCTGGTACCGTCGGGACGTCAGAGGGGGTCGCGATGAACGAGGCTCGTCATCGAACAGGTGGTGGGCGTTCGGCACGAATGGCGACCCGCACTGGTGAGGGTGCCCGGCCGCTCGCGCCGCCGTACATCCGGCGCCGGATACCGCCGTACGAACTGCTCGACGAGGACGGCCTCGCGCTGATCGAACGCCAGGCTGATCGCATCTTGGCCGACGTCGGAATGGAGATACGCGACGACGCCGAGTCGCTGCAGCTCTTCAAGGACGCGGGCGTCGCGGTCGACGGCATCACCGTGCACTTCGAGCCCGGCCAGGTGAAGGCGCTGTGCGCGACTGCGCCGCGTCAGTTCACGCAGTTGGCGCGGAACCCGGAGCGGTCGGTCGAGATCGGTGGCGACAACGTCGTGCTCGCCCCGACCTACGGATCCCCCTTCGTTCGTGATCTCGCCGGCGGCCGTCGATATGCGTCGCTCGCCGACTTCCACAACTTCGTCAAGTTGACGTACCACACGCCGTGGCTGCATCACAGTGGCGGGACGGTGTGCGAGCCGGTCGACGTGCCGGTCAACAAGCGCCACCTGGACATGGTGTACGCGCATCTGCGTCACAGCGACAAGGCGTTCATGGGGTCGGTCACCCATCCGTCGCGCGCCGCGGACTCGATCGAGATGGCGCGGATCGTGTTCGGCGCCGACGTCGTCGACAACAACTGCGTCATCATGGGCAACGTCAACGTCAACTCACCGCTCGTGTGGGACGCGACGATGACAGGCGCGTTGAAGACGTATGCCGCCGCGAACCAAGCGCCGGTCGTGGTGCCGTTCATCCTCGGCGGCGCGATGGGTCCGGTGACCACCGCAGGCGCCGTCGCCCAGGCCCACGCCGAAACGCTCGTCGGCGTCGCGCTCGGTCAACTCGTGCGGCCCGGCTCGCCCGCGATCTACGGCAACTTCTTGTCGTCGATGGCGTTGCGCAGCGGCAGCCCGACGTTCGGTACTCCCGAGCCCGCGCTCGGTTCGCTCGTCGTCGGACAGTTGGCCCGCCGCGTGGGCCTTCCGTTGCGCTGCTCGGGCGCGTTCACGTCGTCGAAGATCGCGGACGGTCAGGCGATGAGCGAGTCGGCCGTGTCGATGATGTCCGCGTTGTTGTGCGGCGCGAACTTCATCCTGCACTCGGCGGGCTGGCTCGAGGGCGGCCTCGCCATGGGGTACGAGAAGTTCATGATGGACCTCGACCTGTGCGGCGCAGCACACACCTACCTGAAGGGGTTCGATCTGACCGAGGATCAGTTCGCCCTCGACGGGTTCGCCGAGATCGGTCCGGGGAAGCACTTCTTCTCGGCGCAACACACACTGCGTCACTACGAGACGGCGTTCTACGAGCCGGCACTCAGCGATTCGTCGTCGTTCGAGCAATGGCGTGATGGTGGCGAGCTGAGCAGCGAGGACCGTGCGGCCAAGCTCTGCAGCGACGTGCTCGAGCACTGCGAGCCGCCGCCGATCGACGATGCCGTCGACGCCGCATTGCTGGAGTTCATCGAGAAGCGCAAAGCTTCGATGCCAGACCAGTGGTACTGAGAACGGGAGCTGTTCATGACGTTGGCCATCGACATGCAGGCACGCATCGACGCGATCGATCGCCGCAAGCTGCGCGTCGATCGTCTCTCGCGAATACGAGCCGAGCTGATCGCCCACGACTACGGCGCCGCGCTGCTGAGCGATCCGATCAACATCCGGTACGCGACCGACACGCACACGTTCAACGTGTGGACGCTGCACGCGCCAGGTCGCTACGTCTTCGTCCCGGTCGACGGGCCGGTCGTCCTCTTCGAGTTCGGGACGTGCACGTACATGCACGACGGCATCGAGACGATCGACGAGGTCCGCAAGGCAGTGCCGTGGTTCTACTTCCTCGCTGGCCCGCGGACGCAGGAGAAAGCGGAGCTGTGGTCACGCGACATCATCGATCTGATGCGTCAGCACGGTGGCGCGGATCAACGGCTCGCCGTCGACCGGTGTGAGCCGTGGGGCGCGAAGCACCTCACCGACGCGGGCATCCAACTGTTCGATGCGCAAGAGCCGCTCGAGCTCGCCCGGATGATCAAGACGCCCGAGGAGCTGATGGCGCTCCAACTGTCGATGGATGTGTGCGACGTCGGCGTCGATCGGATCCGCAAGGCGTTGCAACCGGGGATGACCGAGAACGAGGTGTGGAGCATCCTCCATCAGACCAACATCGCCCACGACGGCGAGTGGATCGAGTGCTGCCTCCTGACGTCCGGCCCGCGCACGAACCCGTGGTTTCAGGAGGCCAGCAACCGCGTGATCGAGGCGGGCGACCTCGTCGCATTCGACACGGACATGGTCGGCCCGCTCGGATATCTCGCCGACATCTCTCGATCGCTCGTGTGTCCCGGCAAGGCACCGACGGCCGAGCAACGCAAGCTGTACGACATCGCCCAGGAGCAGATCCTCACCAACATCGACCTCATCAAGCCGGGTCTCTCGTTCAAGGAGTTCGGTGAGAAGTGCTGGCCCGTGCCCGACGAGTACGTCCCGAACCGCTACATGATGATGGTCCACGGCGCGGGCATGGTCGACGAGTTCCCCACCGTGGCGTACGCGGCCGACTATGCCGACTGGGGCTACGACGGCGTGTTCGCCGAGAACATGGTCGTGTGTGTCGAGAGCTTCATCGGCGAGGTCGGTGGCAAGCAAGGCGTGAAGCTCGAACAGCAGGTGATGATCACCGCGGACGGCGCTGTTCCGATGTCTCGCGACCCGATGATCGACGCGTTGCGGCTGTAAGAAGTATCCGTGAGTCCGGACCCCCTGCTCGAACCGTTCACGCTGAAGCACCTCGCGTTGCGCAACCGCGTCTTCTCTTCGTCCCACGAACCGGCGTACAGCGAAGACGGCATGCCGAAGGATCGATATCGGCTGTACCACGTCGAGAAGGCCAAGGGCGGGCTGGCGCTGACGATGACCGCCGGCACGGCGATCGTCTCGGCCGACAGTCCGCCGGCGTTCGGGAACCTGCACGCCTATGACGATGCGATCGTGCCGTGGATCCGGGCGATGACCGATGGCATTCACGAGCACGGTGCGGCCGCGATGATCCAGATCAGTCACCTCGGTCGCCGAACAGGTTGGAGCCAGGACGACTGGCTGCCGGTCGTTGCGCCATCGCCGCTTCGCGAGCCGGCGCACCGTTCGCATCCGAAGGTCGCAGAGCAGTGGGACATCGATCGGATCGTCGATGACTACGCCGACGCCGCCGAACGGATGAAGGTCGGCGGGATGGATGGCATCGAGATCGAGGCGTACGGCCACCTCTTCGATCAGTTCTGGTCGCCTGCCACGAACCAACGCAACGACGAGTACGGCGGTTCCTTCGACAACCGCATGCGCTTCCCTCTGCGGGTGCTGCGCGCGATCCGCGAACGCGTCGGCCCTGACTACATCGTCGGCATCCGGATGGCCGTCGACGAGCGGCTCGAAGACGGCATCGACGCGCCGGTCGGGCTCGAGATCCTCCGCCGGCTCACCGGTGAGAAGTTGATCGACTTCGTGAACGTGATCCGCGGCAACATCGTCAACGACGCGGTGCTCAGCGAAGTCATCCCGATCCATGGGATGCGCTCCGCGCCACACCTCGACTTCGCCGGGATGGTCCGCGCCGAAACCGGGATCGCAGTGCTGCACGCATCGAAGGTCGACGACGTCGCCACCGCTCGTCATGCGATCAAGGAGGGCCTCGTCGACATGGTCGGCATGACCCGTGCCCAGATCGCCGAACCGCATCTCGTCCGCAAGATCGAGCTCGGCGTGGAGCACACCATCCGTCCCTGCGTCGGAGCGACGTACTGCCTCGACCGCATCTATCAATCTGGTGAAGCGCTGTGCATCCACAACGCGGCAACCGGCCGCGAGCTGACGATGCCGCACGACATCCCGAAGGCGCTCACGCGTCGCCGGGTGGTCGTGATCGGCGGAGGCCCGGGTGGATTGGAGGCCGCCCGAGTCAGTGCTGAGCGCGGGCACGATGTCGTGCTGCTCGAAGCGATGCCGCAGACAGGCGGCCAGATCCGTCTGGCCGCTCGCAACCCGCGGCGAAAGGACCTGCTCGGGATCGTCGAGTGGCGCGACAGCGAGCTCGCCAGGCTTGGTGTGGAGGTGCGTGTCGACACCTACGCCGACGAGCATGCGGTGCGTGATCTGCAACCCGACGTCGTCATCATCGCGACGGGCGGGCTGCCGCAGAACCCGCCGCTCGAAGCCGGCGACGACCTCGTGGTGTCCGCCTGGGATGTGGTCGGCGGCGATGCCCGACTGAGCGGCGATGTCCTGCTGTACGACGACGACGGAACCCACTCGGCCATGACGACCGCGGAGATGCTGGTCCGATCGGGGGCTCGACTGGAGATCGTGACACCGGAGCGAACTGTCGGCGTCGACGTCGGCGGCCTCAACATCGTGCCGTACGCCCGGGCGTTCAACGAGACGGACACCAGGATCACGCTGAACCAACGTGTTCGAACGGTGCGACGCCAGAACGGACGGCTCGTCGCCGAAGTCGGCAGCGACCACTCCCCTGTTCGGCACGAGCGCATCGTCGATGCCGTCGTCGTCGACCATGGCGTGCTGCCGAACGACGAGCTCTATCACGCGATGCTGAAAGGCTCCGGCAACGGCGGCGAGGTCGATTACGACGCGATGTTGGCGGGTCGCGCTCAACCACTGCCCGACGACGGCTACCAGTTGTTCCGCATCGGCGATGCCGTTTCGGGACGCAACATCCACGCCGCGATCTACGACGCGTTGCGCCTGTGCAAGGACCTGTGAACGCGTACGACACCGCGGTCGTCACGGGGGCGTCGGGTGGAATCGGCCGGGCGATCGTGACGGAGCTCGTGCGGCTCGGCATGCACGTGCACGCGTTGGCCTTGCCCGACGCCGCGCTCGACGCGTTGCTCGCGCTGGACGACGTCGAAGTGCACCCTGTCGACGTACGCGACACCGCAGCGCTCCATGAGATCGTGTGCGACCTCGACACGGACGTGCTCGTCAACAACGCGGGGATCATCGGCGACCTGCTGCCTGCCCAACGATCGAACACGGCGGTTGCCGACGCCTTGATCGACATCAACCTCCGCGCCGCAGTGCACGCGACGCTTGCCGTGCTGCCCGGGATGGTCCAGCGCAACCGCGGTCACATCCTGTTCACCGGTTCGATTGCGGCGACACGGCCGACGGCCAACAGCTCGATCTACTCGGCCACCAAAGCCGCGTTGAGCGCATTCGCCGACGGCTTGCGGCTCGACCTTCACGGTGCCGCGATCCGCCTGACGGTGCTTGCTCCTGGGCGCGTCGAGACCAACCTGTACGACGACGCGCTCGGCGGCCACGACGCGGCGGTCGAGCGCCTGTACTCCGGCGCCACCTCGGTGCAGCCCGCGGATGTCGCAGCACTCGTCGGCATTGCGCTGACGATGCCGCAGCACGTCGATGTGACTCGTCTGGAGGTCGTCCCGACCATGCAGGTGTTCGGTGGCAGCGCGATCGCCGAAACCGACTAGCATTCCGCATCGTGGGCTGGTTCCATAATACGGAACGACTCCACGCGCATCGACAAAGGAGTCACCAGTGGCGTTTCCATCCGACCTCGACATTGCCCGCGCCGGCCACCTTGCCCCACTGACGGACATTGCTGCCCAGATGGGGATCGGGCAGCATCTCCTCGAGGCCCACGGTGACGAGCTCGCCAAGATCCGCCTCGAAGCGATCGACGAGCTCGCCGACCGACCGAAGGCGAAGTACGTCGTGGTCACCGCGATCACCCCGACGCCGCTCGGTGAGGGCAAGACCACGACGACCGTCGGTCTCGGGATGGCCATGAAGCACATCGGCAAACGGGCGACGATCAGTCTTCGTCAGCCGTCGATGGGGCCGACGTTCGGCATCAAGGGCGGCGCAGCCGGAGGCGGCTACAGCCAGGTGATCCCGATGGAGCTGTTGAACCTCCACCTCACCGGCGACTTCCATGCCGTCACTGCGGCGCACAACCTGCTTTCGGCGATGGTCGACAACCATCTGCATCAGGGCAACGAGCTCGACCTCGACATCCACAACATCACATGGCGACGCGTGCTCGACGTCAACGATCGGGCGCTGCGCAACATCGTCGTCGGGCTCGGCGGCAAGGCCGACGGCGTCACTCGACAAACCGGTTTCGACATCACCGCCGCGTCCGAAGTCATGGCGATCTGGGCGCTCGCGACATCAGCGAAGGACCTGCGCGCCCGGCTCGGCCGCATCGTCGTCGGCTACAACCGCGCCGGTGACCCCGTCACCGCGGAGCAGCTGAAGGGCGCAGGGTCGATGGCAGTCATCATGCGCGAGGCCCTCAAGCCCAACCTCTTGCAGACGCTCGAGAACACGCCGGTCATCGTCCACGCCGGACCGTTCGGCAACATCGCCCACGGCAACTCCTCGATCATCGGCGATCTCATCGGGATCCACACCGGCGACTACCTCATCACCGAAGCAGGGTTCGGCGCGGACATGGGCGCCGAGCGGTTCTTCAACATCAAGTGTCGCAACTCGGGGATGGTCCCAGACGCCGCGGTGCTCGTCGCGACGGTCCGAGCGTTGAAGGCACACAGCGGAAAGTTCAAGATCGTCGCCGGCAAGCCGTTGCCTCCCGAACTGCTCGCCGAGAACCCCGACGACGTTCGCGCCGGCGCGGCGAACCTGATCAAGCAGATCGAGAACGTGAAGGTGCACGGCGTCTCACCGGTCGTTGCGATCAACGCCTTCCCCGGCGACTTCGACAGCGAGCATCAGGCGATCCGCGAGATCGCCGAGTCGGTCGGCGCACGTGTTGCGGTCTGCACACACTTCTCCGATGGCGGCAAGGGGGCGACAGAGCTCGCCCAAGCCGTAGTCGAGGCATGCGACGAGCCGAGCACCTTCCAGTTCTGCTACCCGCTCGACGCGACGCTCAAAGAGAAGATCGAATCGATCGCCACGAAGATCTACGGCGCCGGAAACGTGACCTACACGGCCGCCGCCAACACGCAACTCGCGCGGTACGAGAAGAACGGGTTCGGCGGATTGCCGATCTGCATCGCGAAGACGCACCTGTCGATCAGTGGCGATGCCTCGCTGAAGGGCGCACCGACCGGACACACGTTGAACGTTCGCGAGGTCCGCGCGTCGGTCGGCGCCGGGTTCATCTATCCCATCTGCGGCGACATGACCACGATGCCCGGTCTCGGTTCTGCTCCAGCGGCGTCGATCATCGACTTCGACGAAGACGGCGAGATCGTCGGCCTGTCATGACGGACGTCGGTACGACGGCAGTGATCATGGATGGGGCGCGGCTGCGTGACGACATCGTCGCTCAGATCCGCGCCGAGATCGAAGCAGCGGGGAACCCGCCGGTGTGCCTCGCGACGGTGCTCGTCGGCGACGACAAGCCGAGCCAGATCTACGTTCGCAGCAAGCAGAAGAAAGCGGCGGAGGCGGGGATGCAATCCCGCCACGTCGCGGTCGACGGCAACGTCAGCCAGGCCGAGCTCGAAGCAACCGTCCGCGGACTCGTCGACGACCCGTCGGTCCACGGCATCTTGTGCCAGCTGCCGCTGCCCGGTGATCTCGACGCCGAGCCGCTGCTACGAATGATCCCTCCCGAGAAGGACGTCGACGGCCTCACTGAGGCGTCGATGGGGCGGCTCGTTCGCGGCCAGCGCGGTCATGTCGGTTGCACGCCGCTGGGCGTCATGCGGCTGCTCGAGCGGTACGGCATCGCCACGGCCGGCAAGAGAGCCGTCGTGGTGGGCCGGTCGACGCTCGTCGGCCTCCCCATGGTCTTGTTGCTCGGCCGCAAAGGAGTCGATGCGACCGTCACGCTCGCTCATTCGCGTACCAGCGACCTCGTCGAGGTGTGCAGGGAGGCCGACATCATCGTCGCCGCTGCCGGCCAGGCGCGCATGATCACCGTCGACCACGTGAAGCCCGGCGCCACCGTGATCGATGTCGGGGTCTCCAGAACGGAGTCGGGGATCGTCGGCGACGTCGACTTCGAGCCTGTCTCCAAGATCGCCGGCGCGATCACACCGATGCCAGGCGGGACCGGGCCGATGACGATTGCGTGCTTGCTGCAGAACACCCTCGAGGCGGCACGCATGCAAGGCGCGTTCCCGGGTTGATGGCGCCGTCCTGATGTCCGGGGTGCAGTCGGTCGAGCGAGCGTTCGCCGTGCTGCGCTGTCTCTCCGGCGGTCCGGCCGGCGTCACGGACGTCGCCGATCGCGTCAACCTTCCGAAGAGCACGGTCTCGCGGATGCTGTCGACGTTGGAAGATCTCGACATGGTCGAGCAGATGGAGCCCGGCGGCAGCTATCGCATCGGCGCCGGCATGGTCGAGATCGCTGCCGCAGTGCTGCCGGGCCGCACGCTGATCGCCGCGGTGCGGCCGCACCTCCACTCGCTCGTGAAGGCCACCGGCGAGGCCGCCGGTCTGTCGATCGCGGATGGCTTCGACATCTTGTATCTCGACCAGGTCGATGCCGACAATCAGGTGCAGGTTCGTGATTGGACCGGCGAGCGTCTGCGTGCCCATGCGGTGTCGTCCGGCCAAGTGCTGCTCGCGTTCGGCGCGATCGACGCCGACAAGTACCTCGATCAGCCGCTCGAACGCAGCGCCAGCGGCACGTTGACCGACGCGAGCGCGATCCGGTCACGCCTTGCGGACATCGCCAAGAAGGGGTACGCGTGGGCGTTCGAGGAGTTCCTCGACGGCCTCAACTCGGTCGCGGCTCCGGTGCGCGACGCAACCGGTCGCGTCGTTGCCGCGATCCACGCACACGGGCCCGCATACCGCTTCCCCGGCGACGTCGACGCCGACGAGGTCGGCCGGTTGGTCGTCGCCACCGCATCGCGAGTACAGCTGTGACGATGAGCATCACCGGGAGCGTGCACGCATGACAATGTTCGACTACGTCATCGTCGGCGGAGGGTCGGCTGGCTCAGCGCTCGCCAATCGTCTGAGCGCGGACCCGACGACCACGGTGTTGGTCCTCGAGGCCGGCCGTCCCGACTACAAGTGGGACGTCTTCATCCACATGCCGGCGGCGCTCACCTTCCCGATCGGCAGCAGGTTCTACGACTGGAAGTACGAGAGCGAGCCGGAGCCGTACATGAACGGCCGCAAGATCTACCACGCGCGCGGCAAGGTGCTCGGCGGCTCGAGCAGCATCAACGGGATGATCTTCCAGCGCGGCAACCCGCTGGACTACGAGCGCTGGGCCGCCGACCCTGGAATGGAAACGTGGGACTACGCCCATTGCCTGCCGTACTTCAAGCGGATGGAGAACTGCCTCGCCGCTGATGGCGCGGATCACTACCGCGGCCACAGCGGACCGTTGGAGCTCGAGCGCGGCCCGGCGACGAACCCGCTGTTCGGCGCCTTCTTCGAGGCGGTGCAAGAAGCCGGGTATCCGATCACCGACGACGTCAACGGGTTCCAGCAAGAAGGCTTCGCCAAGTTCGATCGCAACATCCGGCGAGGTCGCCGGCTCAGCGCGGCCGGCGCGTATCTCCACCCGGTGATGCATCGCAAGAACCTCACGGTCACGACCCGCGCGCTGGTGCACCGGGTGCTGTTCGACGGCACACGGGCCACCGGTGTCGAGTTCAGCACACGGCGCGGCGCACCGCGGCAGGTGACTGCGGGAGAAGTGATCCTGTGTGGTGGCGCTTTCAACTCGCCGCAACTACTGCAGTTGAGTGGCGTCGGTGAGGCATCGGCGCTGTCGGGCCTCGGCATCCCGGTGGTGCACGACCTTCCCGCCGTCGGACAGCACATGCAGGACCATCTCGAGGTGTACGTCCAGTACTCGTGCAAGCAACCGGTGTCCCTGCAGCCGCAGTTGAAGTTGTGGCGCCGACCCTTCATCGGTGCCGAGTGGCTGTTCCTGCGCAAAGGCCCCGGGGCATCGAACCATTTCGAGGCGGGTGGTTTCGCGCGCAGCAACGACGAGGTCGAGTACCCGAACCTGATGTTCCACTTCCTGCCGATTGCTGTCCGATACGACGGATCGTCACCGGCCGGCGGTCACGGGTACCAGGTGCACATCGGGCCGATGTACTCGAACTCGCGAGGGTCCGTGCAGATCACATCGACGGACCCCAAGGCGAAGCCGGCGCTGCGCTTCAACTACATCTCCACGCCGGAGGATCGCCGCGAGTGGGTCGAAGCCATCCGCATCGCCCGGCGCATCTTGAACCAGCCCGCCATGGAACCGTTCAATGGCGGCGAGGTCTCGCCCGGACCGAGCGTCGACACCGACGAGCAGATCCTCGACTGGGTTCGCACCGATGGCGAGACCGCACTGCACCCTTCGTGCACCTGCCGCATGGGCGCCGACGACGACAGCGTCGTCGACCCGTTGTCGATGCGGGTCCACGGTGTCGAGGGACTACGCGTCGTCGATGCATCGGCCATGCGCTACGTCACCAACGGCAACATCTACGCGCCGGTGATGATGATGGCCGAGAAGGCCGCCGACCTCATCCTCGGCAACACTCCCCTTGCCCCGGAGCCGGTCGACTTCTACCGCGCCAAGTAACAGCGTGTGGCGCCGCCGACACGGCGGCGCCACAGCAACAGGTGGGATCAGCCGAGCCAGGCGTTGACGATGTCGGGGTTGGCGTCGACCCATTCCTTGGCGGCGGCGTCGGCGCTGAGGCCGTCGCTCTCCATCCGCTGACCGACGGCGTT